>DMMB01000096.1:20018-30565 GCA_003453215.1 Oscillospiraceae bacterium
ACCGGGGGATTTTTGAAATTTGGTCGGGTTTTATTATTCGGCTTCGCTTTGGGTGGGGTTTTGCCGCGCCAGGTAGTCCGCTTTGTTCTGGTGATAAATGCCGTCCTCACCAAAGAAGTATTCCTCCAGTACGGCTTTGGCCACCGGGGCAGCGCGGTCGCCCTCGTAGCCCTTTTCAATGATGACTGCCACAGCAATCTGGGGGTCATCGGCCGGGGCATAGCAGATAAAGCAGGAATTGACCAGGCCATCGCCGCGCTGCGGAGAGCCGGTTTTGCCCGCTACCACAATATCCACGCCATACATACTCCAGGTTCTGCCCCGGGTGCTGCCCCAGGTGCCATAGCTGGTGCCGCGGCCGTAGTTATCGTTATAGCAGCTGCGGGTCATACCCTCCTGAATGGCGGCCCAGGTGCTGTCATCGGCGTCTATGGTCTCCACTACGGTGGGCTGCGCTTCGTACAGCACGTTCTGCATATTGTAGTCCCATATTTTATCCACCAGGTGCACCTGCATCCGCTGGCCGCGGCTGGCCAGGGTGGCGGTGTAGCTGGCCATCTGCAGGATGGTGAACTGGTTATCCAGCTGGCCAATGGCCGACTGCAGATCGTAGCTGTCGTACCAGTCCTCACCAATGGCCGCGCGGGTTTCCGGGGAGGAAAGCTGGCCGGCCAGTTCGGGAATTTCAATGCCGGTGGCATGGCCCAGCCCCAGCGCGTAGCTGTATTCATTGATGGTCTCAATGCCCATGCGGCGGCCCATATCGTAGAAGAAAATATTGCAGGAAACGCGCAGCGCATCAATGACATTGATGGGGCCATGCACACCTTCGCACACCGGCTGATAGTCGCGGTAGTAGGTGTAGCGGCCGGTGCAGCTTACCCGGTCGCTGGCCGTTACGGTGCCGGTATCCAGCGCCGCCAGCGAAACGGCGGGCTTATAGGTACTGCCCACGGTATACAGGCCCTGTGTGGCGCGGTTCAGCAGCGGCGAGGGGCTTTGCTGCACCATATCGGAGTAGGTCTGGTAGTATTCCTCCAGGCTGTAATCGGGGAAGCTGGCCATGGCAATGACTCCGCCGGTTTTTACATCGATGGCCACCACAGCGCCCGCTTCCGCTTCCTTACCGCGGGTGGCAGGGGCATTGTTGTTCAGGTAGCTGATACGGTCGGCCAATGCCTTTTGGGCGGCGGCCTGTACGCTTTGCACCAGGGTAAGCTGGACGGTGTGTCCGGGGACGGCCTCCACCGTTTCCTCCACCCGTATCACGTTGCCGTCCTGATCCTGTACGACGGTGCGCAGACCGTTCTGGCCGCGCAGTTCGTCTTCCATCACCCGCTCTATGCCGCTTTTGCCCAGCGTATCACTGATGCGGTAGCCGGAGGGATTGGAAAGCGAATAGGTCTTTTCCGCTTCTTTCAGCTTGTTGTACTCTTCGGCACTGATGGAACCGGTGACCCCCAGCACATGGGAAGCCAGGCTGCCGGTCAGGTAGGTGCGCACCGGCACCGTGGAACCATCCACGCCGGGCAGTTGGCTGCTCTGCTCCTTTAGGGCGGCCAGCAGCGCATCGCTGATATCGGTAGCAAAGGTATAGGGGTTATAGCTGGTAAATTCCGATTGCGTCATGGTGTAGCGGATGCCGGCCAGCAGACGCTGTTCCTCTTCGGTGTAGCGGTACATCCGGTACTGCGTCCGCAGCGAGGCAATCAGCTCCTCATCGGTGGCATCGGGGGTCTGGCGGTAGTTCCGCAGCCAATCCAACGCTTTCCCATCGGTCAGCTCTTCTATTTTATTGCGGCTGCGCAGGCGGTCCAATACATCGGTATCGGTGTAGTCGTTCAGGTTGTATAGATCCCGCAGCCAGTACAGGGCGTCCTCCGGGGTGGCGGCATCGCTCAGCTGCAGCTTGCTGCGCAGCGCCCGCAGGGCGGCTTCATCCTCGGTAAAGGCGTAGGGGGCCTCCCGGGTGATCGGCAGTTCATCCCGCCATTCGCAGCCATAGTTCCGGCACAAATCCATCAGGGACAGCAACAGGGGGTTCAGTTCCTGCTCGGTAAAATAGTTGCTGTCTATGGTGATATTGCAGATGGTGGTGTTGCCGGTAAAGGCTTTGCCGGTGGCATCCACAATCTCGCCGCGGGCCGCGGAAGTTTGCTGGGTAATGGAAGCCCCGGTGGCCGCCTGCCGGGCGTATTCTTCGCCATCCCGCAGCTGGGTCAGCATCATTACCACCACAAAAAACAGAAAAATGGCGCCGACGGCAGCGCCCAGCAGGACATAGCGTTTTTTCTCGGTTGGGTACATGGTCGGCTCCTTTCAGATTTTTTAAGGGAAATTGGCAGATGGGATCGGGCATTTTGTCCCGGATTTCAAGCTTTGTTACAACCGGGTATCGGTGCGTACTTCGGCCATGCGGTGCAGGGCCCGCACCGGGAAGTACAGCGGAATGGCCAGTACAGCCGAGTAAATGGCATGGGGCAAATCGTACTGCAGCAGAAGAGGTGCAGCCCCCGCCACCCCCGCCAGCACATAGCGGAACAGAAACAGCACCAGCCGGCAGAAAAATGCGGTAAGAAGCACCGCTCCCGCTACAATGGGCAGGCTGGGCTGCAAAAGGTTTCGGATAATCAGCCCCGAAGCCAGCCCCAGAATGGCCAAAAACAGCATATAAAAGCCCATGGGCGCCACACTGTACAGGTCGCACAGGTAGCCGCAAAAAATGCAGAATAAAACGCCGGGCAGTTCCCGCTCCATGGTGGCCACCAGGATGGCCAGCGCTGCCACCGGCAGCGGCCGTACCCCGCCAATCTCCAAAAGGCCGGGAATGGATTGCAGCCGGAACAGCACCATGGCCAGCAGGGCGTAGGCGCCGTATTTCAGGATATACCAGCGGTAAAGCTCCATGCGGCGCCTCCTTTGCTAAAAAATAAAGTTCCCCTAAGGCCGGGCCTTCGGGGCGCAGCCCCGGCTTGGCCTCCCGCTCTCTCGCGGCGGGGAAAGGATCCTTCTTTACGGATTGGTCTCCTCCGGGGGAACCTCCTCGTTCGGGGTCTGGGTTACCGTAAAATCAGTAATGACAAAGACCTGCCGGGCATTTTCCGGCCGGGCAGAAAGATCGATCATACCCTCCTGCGTCAGACCGGTCGCCGCCAGCGTCACCTCTGAAAGATACCCCACCGTAAGCCCCTGCGGAATCATTTCGCCGTAGCCGCTGGTCAGGATCAGGTCCCCGGCCGCGGCCTCGCTCTGCAGCCGCAGATAGGTCAGCCGGGCGGTGTTATCCTCGCTCAGCGCAGGGCCCCCGGTCAGGATACCGGTATCCAGGGTGGTGCTGTCCAGCACGCCGATATTGACCGAAGGATCCATCAGCGTCAGCACGCGGCAGTAGCGCTCGCTTACCCGGCCCACAATGCCCACCAGGCCGTTTTCGGTAATGACCGGCATCCCGGAAGTAATGCCCTGCGACTGGCCGATATTGATGATAAAAGAGCCGGCAGGGTCATCGGGCACGCGGGCAATGACGGTGGCGGGTTCCAGCACATAGTCGGCATTGCTGTCGCTGATGCTGAAGAAGCGGCGGTACAGGTCATTCTGGTTTTTCAGCTCATCATAGTCGGCCTGGCGGCGGGTCAGCTCATCCACCTGCCGCTGCAACTCTTCGTTTTCCTGCTGCAGTTCCCGCCCATGCAGAATGGGTTGGAAAAAATCCTCGACCGCATTGCCAATCCCGGCAAAGAATTTCCCAAATGGGGTGGCCACCGCCCCGCCGATATGGGAAAGGGCGGGCATCAGCCCGCCGGTATATACCGCACGCAGAAAGAACGCCAGTACCGCAGCCAGCAGCACAGCGATGATCTTAAAGGTCTTACTGCGGAAAAAATCGTTCATGCTGTATCGTTCCTTTTTGGGTCATTCCCGTCCCGTTAGCGGCTGGGGCGGTTATCGAAAAACAGGGTGCGGGAGAAGGTCTCCGGCGATTCCAGAATAGCGCCGGTACCGCGGGCCACGCAGTCCAGCGGTTCTTCCGCAATAAAGACCGGCATACCGGTCTGCTGGGCCACCAGTTTATCCAGTCCATGCAGCATGGCGCCGCCGCCGGCCAGGGTAATGCCGGTTTCCAGAATATCGGCGGAAAGCTCGGGCGGGGTGCGCTCCAGCGTGGTCAGGATGGCATCAATAATAACGCTGATCTGCTCGCTCAGCACCTCGCGGATCTCGGCCGGGGTCAGCGTTACCTCTTTGGGGAAGCCATCTGCCAGGTTGCGGCCCATCACGGAATAGGGCTCTTCGCCTTCATACGGGGCGGCGGAAGCAATGGCAATCTTAATTTCTTCCGCGGTGCGGTCGCCAATCAGAACGTTATACTTGCGCTTGACATAGGCAATGATTTCTTTTTCAAATTCATCTCCGGCGCTGCGCACACTGCGGCTAGCCACAATGGAACCCATCGAAATCACCGCCACTTCCGCGGTGCCGCCGCCAATATCCACCACCATGCAGCCGGTCGGTTCGGCTACGGGCAGGCCCTCGCCAATGGCCGCTGCCATCGGTTCTTCCACAATGGCTACCTGCTTGGCGCCGGCTTTAAAGGCCACTTCGCGCACTGCGCGGCGCTCCACCGCCGTTACCCCGCTGGGGATGCAGATAACCACGCGGGGCCGGTTAAAGGTTACGTTGCCCAGCGTCTTTTTGATGAAAAGCTGCAGCATACTGGCCGCAATATCAAAATCCGCAATTACGCCGTCCTTCAGCGGGCGCACCGCCACAATGGAAGCCGGGGTACGGCCGATGACTTCCTTGGCTTCATCTCCTACGAATTTTACGGTATCATTGCGGATATCCACTGCAACAACGCTCGGTTCCCGCAGAATGATGCCCTTGCCTTTCATATAAATAAGGGTATTGGCAGTACCCAGGTCAATTCCAATATCTCTGGCCATAGCTGTCCGCTCTCCTTTTTTCTGTGATGTGGGCTTAATTTTTTAGCATAATAAACCATTCTAAACTTATTATAGACGATATCCCGGCGAACCACAAGAAAAAGAGTGTAAATTTTTTGTGGATGAAATCTGTTTTTTCCGGGGAAAATACCGGCGGGGAACAATTGTCCGGCCCGGTCCTCTTTTTCCGGTTTTTGGCGGCGGGCCGCCACACCAATCCCGGTTCTGTATCCTTGTGCAATTTCCATAAAGAATTTCAGGACAAAACCACCAGCATTTTCCTTAAAAGGCTGCTTTTGGTTCAACTGGCACAAAAGACCGGATTGAACCTGTGTAATTTTTTAACTTGTTAAAAATCTATTTAATAGACAGCGCCTTTGGGGCAGTGGTAGAATTGTATTAAACCAACAAAAAATTAGGGGATAATCGTCAAAAATATAACATCAACGTTAAAAAAGTGACAAATCCCCTGTACCTGCGGGAGGTATTTTACGATGAACAGAAGCATGAAAACGATGGATGGCAATAGCGCCGCGGCTCATGTGGCCTATGCCTACACCGATGTCGCGGCCATCTATCCCATTACTCCTTCCAGCGTTATGGCGGAACTGACCGATGAATGGGCCGCCGCCGGGAGAAACAATCTTTTTGGGGAACCGGTACGGGTCATTGAAATGCAAAGCGAAGGCGGCGTGGCCGGTACGGTGCATGGTTCGCTGGCGGCCGGTGCGCTTACCACCACCTTTACCGCCTCACAGGGGCTTCTGCTCATGATCCCCAATATGTACAAAATGGCCGGCGAGCTGCTGCCCTGCGTCATTCACTGTTCGGCGCGTGCCCTGGCCACCCATGCCCTTTCCATCTTTGGCGATCACAGCGATATTTACGCCTGCCGGCAAACCGGCTTTGCCATGCTGTGCACCAGCAGCGTGCAGGAGGTCATGGATCTGGCCCCCATTGCCCATCTTGCGGCCATCAAGCGCCGCATTCCGTTCCTGCATTTCTTCGATGGCTTCCGCACCTCCCATGAGATCCAGAAAATTGAGGTATGGAGCGATGAGCAGCTGGAGGCGCTGATGGACCGCGCCGCTGTGGATACCTTCCGCTATCGCGGCCTTTCCCCCAATCGCCCGGTGCTGCGCGGCAGCGCCCAGAACCCCGATATCTTCTTCCAGGAGCGCGAGGTGGCCAACCAGTTCTATGATACCCTTCCCCGCGTGGTGGAAGAGTACATGAATAAAATCAATGCCATGATTGGCAGCAACTACCATCTCTTCGATTACTACGGCGATCCCGACGCCGAAGAAGTCATCATTGCCATGGGCTCGGTGTGCGAGACCATCGAAGAAGTTATCGATTATAAGCGTGCTCACGGCGAAAAGGCCGGCCTCATTAAGGTTCGTCTGTACCGTCCCTTCAGCCGGGAGCATCTGCTGCGTGCCCTGCCGGATACTGTCCGCTCCATTACGGTGCTGGACCGCACCAAGGAACCCGGCTCCATCGGCGAACCCCTCTATCTTGATGTGGTTGCGGCGCTGCGCGGCAGCCGCTTCGAAAATACCCCCGTTTATACCGGCCGCTACGGCCTGGGCAGCAAGGATGTTACCCCCAGCCAGATCTTTGCGGTGTACCGCAATGGCAAAACCGGCGAAAAGCCCCGCTTTACCGTCGGCATCACCGATGACGTTACCTACCTTTCCCTGCTGGAAACCGAAGCTCCCAATACCACCCCGGAATCCACCGTCTGCTGCAAGTTCTGGGGCCTTGGCTCCGATGGTACCGTCGGCGCCAACAAAAACTCCATCAAAATCATCGGCGACCACACCGATCTTTACGCGCAGGGCTACTTCTCCTACGATTCCAAAAAGAGCGGCGGCCTTACCGTCAGCCACCTGCGCTTTGGCCGGGAGCCCATTAAATCCACCTATCTCGTCACCAAGGCCGATTTTGTGGCCTGCCACAATCCCGCCTACCTTGGCAAATACGATATGGTGCACGATATTAAACCCGGCGGTATCTTCCTGCTTAACTGCGGCTGGAGCCTGGAGGAGCTGGAACGCCGCTTCACCGGCGATGGCAAAGCATACCTCGCCAAAAATAATATCCACCTCTACACCATCGATGCCGGCGCCATCGGCAAGGAACTGGGGCTGGGCGGCCGCGTGAATACCGTTCTGCAGGCGGCGTTCTTCCGCCTTACCGGCATCATTCCGGAGGAAGAAGCCCTGCAGCTGATGAAGGATGCCGCCACCCGCGCCTACGGGGCCAAGGGCGATGACATTGTGGCCATGAACCACGCTGCCATCGAACGCGGCTTTACCGATGCCAAGGAAGTTCCCATTCCGGCGCACTGGGCGCAGCAGCGCGGCGATTTCGTCAGCTACTACGCCACCGGCCGCGACCCCGAAGTGGTGGAGTATGTCAACCGCATTCAGATCCCCGCCGATCTGCAAAAGGGCGATGATCTGCCCGTTTCCACCTTCCTGGGCCGGGAAGACGGCCACCTGCCGCTGGGCACCAGCCAGTACGAAAAGCGCGGTATCGCGCGGGAGGTTCCCACCTGGCTTTCGGAAAACTGCATCCAGTGCAATCTCTGCTCGCTGGTCTGCCCCCATGCCGTCATCCGCCCCGTCGCCATGACCGAAGCGGAAGCCGAAGCAGCCCCCGCCGGAATGCCCTCTCTGCCCATGACCGGCCTGCCCGATCATCGCTTTGCCATCACCACCAGTGTAATGGATTGCACCGGCTGTACCCTCTGCGTCGGCATCTGCCCCGGTAAAAAGGGTCAAAAGGCGCTGGCCATGGCCCGTCTGGAAGGCGAAAAGCCCCGTCAGGTCTACTTCGATTACGGCCGCGAGTTGACCCCCAAACCCGCCGTAATGAAAAAATTTAGTGCTGATACCGTTAAGGGCAGCCAGTTCCGCCAGCCGCTTCTGGAATTCTCCGGCGCCTGCGCCGGCTGCGGCGAAACCCCCTACGCCAAACTCCTTACCCAGCTGTTCGGTCCGCGGATGTATATCGCCAATGCCACCGGCTGCTCCTCCATCTGGGGCGGTTCGGCCCCCGGCATTCCCTATACCAAAAATGAAAAAGGTCAGGGTCCCGCCTGGGCCAATTCCCTCTTTGAGGATAACGCCGAATACGGCTACGGTATGTACCTGGCGCAGGATACCATGCGTAAGCGCCTGATTAAGGAAGCCGAAGCCCTGGTCGGCGATATCGAAGCCCCGCACGAAAAAGAGGTGCTGGAAAATTACCTGGCCACGCTGGAAGATGGCGAAGCGAACCTCGCCGCCACCGATGCCCTCATCGATGTCCTTTCCAAGAGTCTGGATCCCCGCGCCCAGCAGCTTCTGCATCATAAGCAGTTCCTCAGCAAAAAATCCAACTGGATTTTGGGCGGCGATGGCTGGGCCTACGATATCGGCTTCGGCGGTCTTGATCACGTTCTTTCCACCGGCGCCGATGTCAATGTGCTGGTCTTTGATACCGAGGTTTACTCCAATACTGGCGGCCAGATGAGCAAATCCACCCCCACCGGCGCAGTAGCGCAGTTTGCCGCCAATGGCAAGGAGGGCACCAAGAAAGACCTGGCCTATATGATGATGACCTACGGCAGCGTCTATGTGGCGCAGATCGCCCTGGGCGCCGATTTTAACCAGACCCTGAAAGCCCTGCGCGAGGCCGAAAGCTTCCCCGGGCCCTCCCTCATCATCGCCTACTCGCCCTGCATCAATCACGGCATCCGCGGCGGTATGATTAATGCCGATGCCGAAATGAAGAAGGCCGTGGAGTGCGGCTACTGGAACCTGTTCCGTTACGATCCCCGCCGCAAGGCAGAGGGCAAGAACCCCTTCCAGATGGATAGCAAAACGCCCACCGGCGATTATCAGGCGTTCCTTAAAAATGAGGTTCGTTACAGCGCCCTGATGCGCACCTACCCCGAACGCGCCGGCCGCCTGTTCGACCGCGCCGAGGTGAACGCCATCGGCCGCTACGAGCGCCTGCTGCAGTGGGAGGCCCTCAGCGGCAAGCTGGTGACGGCCGAAGCCGAAGAGGTGGAGCGCGAAGCCGCCAGCCGCCGCGCCGAAGCGGAAAAACAATAATTTCATCCACAGCAAAACCCCCGCCGAAAAGGCGGGGGTTGTTGTTTTTTCCCTTATTCGGTTCCAATCAGGGGTTCTTCCCCATTTACCGTAAAGCCGCTCACCGTACCATCGGCGTCGGTCACCAGCGCTACGGCCTCCAGCGGGAAGCGATACACCCCCACCATGGCGCTGTTATCGGTATAACCGGTGCTCCCGGCCTCGCCGATTTTATCGCCCTGCTTCACGGTGTCGCTGGTTTTTACCGCCACCTGGGAGCAATGGGCATACAGCAGGTAGCAGTCCTCCTGCTGCACCAGCACCATTTTGCCGTAGCCGTAGTTCCAGCCAACATCCGCGGCCCAGGCTACCGTTCCGTCTTTCATGGCGGTAATGGGGGCATAAAGATCGGTTTTCAGCATCCAGCCATCATTTTCTTCCGCAATTTCGGTGATGTTATTCACCGGTCGGGCGTAGTCTTCGGCAAAGTACTGGTGGAATTCCTCATTGCTCAGCCCGGTTATGGTCGGCTCCTTGCCGCAGCCCGCCAGCAGCACCAGCACCGCCGCCAGCAGAATAATCCATTTTTTCATGGGGTTCCCTCCTTTTTCACAGATGTTTTCTCCGTACAATATAACCATACCCTGCCATCACTGGAATATAAACCCGTATAATGGCGCGCATCTGTAAACAATCTGTAAAAAGCCGCCCTCTGTGTCAAAAGGGCGGCTTCTTTCTTGGTTAATTTGTCGGTTTATACGCCGTACAGCAGCTCGCCGTAGGTTGGCATCGGCCACAGGTGGGCGGGGCACATCTGCTCCAGTGCGTCGGCGGTCTGCCGCAGTTCGGCCATGGCGGGCAGCAGTTTATCCCGCGCAAACAGCGCTTTCTGCTCCTCGCTCCCCCTCGGGAAATCCCGCAGCAGGGTTTCCAGTACGGTGCAGCCGGCCAGCAGCATATCATTGTAGTTGGCCACCTGGGTGCCCAGCAGTTCTTCGGCCTTGCAGCTCAGCAGTGGGCTGATTTCCTGCTTGGCGCGGCAGGTCTGGCCCAGTTCCCGCAGGGCGGCCTGCCCGGCGGGCAGAATTTCCCGCCGTACCATTTCCACCATGGTGGCAGCCTCTATGCGAATGCACTTGGCATAGGTTTCGTAGTGGATTTCCTGGCGGCTTTCCAGCTCCGCCGCCGTAAAGATGCCATGCTTGGCAAAAAGGGCTACATTCTTTTCTTCGGTCAGGTGGGCAAAGGCCTCCGGCGCGGTGCGCAGGTTCAGCAGCCCCCGGCGGTTTGCCTCCTGCTGCCATTCCTCGCTATATCCATCCCCATTAAAGAGGATCCGGCTATGCTGCTCCAGCGTTTCCTGCAGCAGGGTGCGCACCGTATCCTCCCGGTCGGTGGCCTGTTCCAGCCGGTCGGCAAAGCGGCCCAACACCTCGGCCACAGCGGTATTTAGTACGGTATTGGGGTCGCTGATGGATTGGCTGCTGCCCAACATCCGGAATTCAAACTTGTTGCCGGT
>DMMB01000014.1:0-24615 GCA_003453215.1 Oscillospiraceae bacterium
GGTTGTCCGGGTAAATGTACATGCCCCAGGTGAATTTGGCATTACTGGCGTCGATGGATTTTTCCTTAAAACGCTTTACAACGGCGGGGTTCATGGTTTCCACCAGTACCGTTGCCTGCAAAAAGCGCTCCGAAATGACAGCAAAAATTTGTTTGACATCGGCTTCGGTCAGGTACATGGTCAGGCCCTCTATGATAATCAGGACAGGAACATCTTGTTCTTTAATTTGGTTTCCCCAGGGTTCCATGGCGGATTGCGCAATGGCAGTGACGCAGCCGCTTTCCGGAAGCAGTTTTTCCCTTACGGCAATGGTTTCCGGCAGGTCAAGATTATACCAGTGGGTATAGCCGTTCAGGCGGTAGCAGCGGGTATCCAGGCCGCAGGCAATATTCACTACAATAGCACCGGGGTGTTGTTCTAAAAACTCCTTCACTAAACGGTCCAGGACAATCGTGCGGGCGATGACGCCGCTGTGCATGGGAGTATCTTTATCGGCCAGCGAAAAATCATAATCCAGCTTTTCCACCAGTTCCACCGCTTTTTCATCGTGGATAGCGCCGCGTGTTTTGGTCTCTTTTGCCCGGGCATATACCGTTTGCAGCATCGTTTCCGGTACGCCGGTCAATGTAATTTTTTCGCTCATAGCTGCAGCCACTTTCTTTCTTGCAACAGTATTAAAGTCCTTCTCGGTTAGCAAAAGCTAACTTTCGGATCAAGGAAAAGCTGCCCTGCGGCAGCATAAGGAAATAGATACATACGGATCCAGCCGTATTTTACCATGGAAATGGGGCTGTTTCAATAGAAAACTTCGTCAATATAAAGAAATTTGACAAAAAAGGATTGACAAACTTCAGGAGAAAATTATAATATAACACTGTAATATAACATTGTTATATACCTTCGCTTAATAAGAGCACATACGATTTTTGCGGGCATAAATGCCCCCGACATTGTGCGTCGTGTTGACAGGCGTCAGCCTGCCTGCCGCTCCGCACTTTCTCAGGCGGCATTTCTCCCGCGCAAAAACTCCAAAGGACTTTTCAGCGAGGGAAAATCAGATGATGACAAGGAAGAGAACCGCAGGAATACTTACGTATTTCAAGGTTCGATGACGCGGTCAGCGCTGATTTGCACCGCTGAAAAGCGTGTGTGTCTTTATCAAGTGAAGGTAAGGAGACCGCATGATGGAATGGAACCGAACCACGCTGGAGAAAATTCATACGGCGGCCAGGACAGAATTCCTGCAAAAGGGCTATCAGGGTGCTTCTCTGCGGAATATTGTCAAAATGGCCGGGGTGACAACCGGTGCCCTTTATGGTTACTATGATAGCAAGGAAGCACTGTTTGCTGCCCTGGTGGAAGAGCCCTACCGCCATGTACTGGAAACCTATCGCAATGCCGTATTTGGGTTTGAGGCCATGCGGCCGGAGGATCAGGTGGCGCAGATGGGGGAAACGGGAAAAAAGTGTATGCGGGAACTTTTAACCTACATGGAGGCTCGTCGGCCGGAGTTTCACTTGATTTTGGAATGTGCCGAAGGAACGCCATATGCGGGGTTGATTGATGAACTGGTAATGCTGGAGGTTACGGCAACCGAACGCTACTGTGAGGTGCTGCGCGGACTGGGCAACACAGTGCCGGAAATTGACCGTCGCTTGGAGCATATGCTGGTAACCGGCATGATGAATGCCTATTGTGAGATCATTATCCACGATATGCCGGAAGCGGATGCCAGACGGTATGTGGAAGAACTGGGCGATTTTTATACCGCCGGATGGCTAAAGATTATGGGGCAGTGATGCTCTATAATTTTTACATAGAAGTTAGCATAGACTAACTAAATTAGTGCAGAAAAGAGGACATTGCATGGAAGCAAAAAAGAAGAGCTGGCTCGGCACGCTGTTTACCTACGCAAAAGGGGAAGAAAAGCGGCTGGTGCTGTCTGTTGTCTTATCGGTATTCAGTGTTATGCTGGGGCTTGTGCCGTTTTATGCGGAGCTGATAAAGCAGGAGGGTCTTTATCGGCGCTTTACCGCCATCCGGGAACAGGCCGAAGGCTGGCGCATTGCCGCAGTGTAACCGATAAAAATCAAGTTTTATAAAGTAAGGGAGATTTTCCGTCATCGGGAAATCTCCCTTACTTGACTTTTTCACTGTAAATCGCTAAAATATAAAGAAAATATCTGGGGCCGGCGAACGGTACGGCTTTGGGGCAGAACGGAGAAAATGAAATGAAGCATTCCAAAAACACAAGGAGTTTTGCCAGCCGTTGGGGATTTATCCTGGCGTCGGTTGGCTCCGCCGTTGGTATGGCCAATGTTTGGGGTTTTCCCAATAAACTGGGCAGCAATGGCGGCGGCGCTTTTTTGCTCATTTACCTGCTGTTTATTTTTATTTTCAGCTATGTGGGGCTTCCGGCGGAATTTGCCATGGGGCGCCGGGCGGCAACCGGTACGCTGGGTGCTTACCGCAGTGCATGGGCCACGCGCGGAGAAAAGGCTGCCAAAGTGGGCGGCGCAGTCGGCTGGCTGCCCCTGGCGGGTTCCCTTTGTATTGCAATCGGCTATGCCGTTATTGTCACCTATGTTCTCAAAGCATTGGTGGATTCCCTTACCGGAACGCTTATGACAACGGATACCGCTCAGTGGTTTGCCTCCTTTTCGGCGCAGCCCTATTCCGTTATCCCGTATCATGTCATTGTGGTAGTGGGCACGCTGCTTACCTTGTTCCTTGGGGCGCACAGCATCGAAAAAACCAATAAAATCATGATGCCATTGTTTTTTATCATTTTTCTGATTTTGGCGGTGCGGGTGTTCTTTCTCCCCGGCGCGGCAGAGGGCTACCGTTTTATGTTTACACCCCGTTGGGAGGCCCTCAAGGATCCCATGATCTGGATTTGGGCCATGGGGCAGGCGTTCTTTTCGCTTTCGGTCACCGGCAGTGGGATGATCGTCTATGGCGCTTATCTTTCCCCGCAGGAGGACGTTGTGGGGGTAGCGCAGCATACAGCCCTGTTTGATACCATCGCAGCGGTAGTGGCCGCACTGGTCATTATCCCGGCCTGTTTTTCCTATGGCCTTGATGTTGGCACCGGCCCCAGTTTGCTGTTTGTCACGCTGCCCACTATCTTGCAGGATATTCCATTGGGGCAGGTCTTTGCCATTATTCTGTATGTTGCTATGATTTTTGCAGGGGTCAGTTCGCTGCAGAATATGTTCGAAGCCGTGGCAGAATCGCTGCAGCATCGGTTTCCCCGGCTTAGTCGCACCGCTACCCTCATTCTGCTGGGGACTTTGTGTCTTGGCTTTGGTATCGGTATGGAAACAATCTCTCAGTGGGGTCCGTGGATGGATCTGGTCTCCATCTATATCATTCCCATTGGGGCTACGCTTGGCGCGGTTTCCTGGTTCTATATTATGAAGAAAGAAGACCTGCTTGCAGCCATTAATACCGGCGGCAAAAAACAGCGCGGCCGCCTGTGGTACAGCATAGGGCGTTATCTCTATGTGCCGCTGGCCATTATTCTGTGCTGTGTGGCTTTGTTTAAACACGTTGCTTTCTGATCGATCATTTCTCTTCCGGCAGCTTGGGTTTTCCCGCGGCTGCCGGTTTTATTTTGCAAAATGGGGGAGACGGGTTGACTAATCTCTACTAATAAAGTATAATTAGTTAGCAATAGCCAACCGAGAAAGGAGCCATCTTTATGTCCACGTTTTACGGAATACTTATCCCATTTCTCGGCACTACTCTTGGTGCGGCCTGCGTCTTTTTTATGAAGCATTCCCTTAGTGATCTGGTTCAGCGCAGCCTTACCGGATTTGCTGCCGGTGTAATGGTTGCGGCCTCCATCTGGAGCTTACTTATCCCGGCCATCGAGCAATCCAGTGCGATGGGAAAGTGGTCATTTTTCCCCGCTGCAGCGGGGTTCTGGGCCGGCATTCTGTTCCTTTTGCTGTTGGATCATATAATTCCTCATCTCCACAATGGCTCGCAGGTGGAAGGCCCCCGGAGCGGTCTTGGCCGTTCCACCATGATGGTGCTTGCCGTTACCCTGCACAATATCCCGGAAGGCATGGCAGTGGGCGTGGTGTACGCCGGCTATCTCTCCGGTCATTCTTCCATTACAGCGGCGGGGGCTTTGGCACTTTCTCTGGGCATTGCTATCCAGAATTTTCCCGAGGGTGCTATTATTTCCATGCCGCTGCGTGCGGAGGGAGAAAAGAAAAGCCGGGCGTTTCTTGGCGGGGTTCTTTCCGGTATTGTGGAGCCCATCGGAGCGGTGCTTACTATTTTAGCAGCGCAGTTTGTTCTGCCGGCATTGCCGTATCTGCTCAGCTTTGCAGCGGGGGCCATGCTGTATGTTGTGGTGGAAGAACTGATTCCGGAAATGTCGCAGGGCCGCCATTCCAATATCGGCACCATATTCTTTGCCGTAGGGTTTAGCCTTATGATGGTGCTTGATGTGGCACTGGGATAATAAAATGGAAAATGAAAAAAGCCCCCAAAGGGGCTTTTTTATATACCATCAGCTGTAATCAGGTCTTTCCAAAGCTGTTCTCATAGGAACCCAGCTTTTCGCAGATAACCTGTGCTTCTTTTTCATTACTTGCCGGTGCTGCTATGATGTACTCCTTGTCGTCATCAAAAAGCCCGGTCACCAGAATGTAGCAGCTTCGGTCATGATCGGTAAATAGCCATCCATAGCCTTCTTCGTGACTTTCGGTATAAAAGTGGTTGTAGAAGAACCCACCCAACAGTCCATACTCCCGACCTTCCCCGCTCAGGGTGAAATTCAGTTCATCCATGCCGTCCCACAGGGTATAATCCAGCGCGGCGGTACCGACCAAACCTTTATAGGTCATGGCGGCCTTGCCCATGCGCTGCTGTCCCCAGGTTCCGTTAAGGGTCAGGGTCGTTACCTGTACTTCGCCGGTATCCCGGTCGAGCATTACGGCAGGCAGTGTCTCGTTCATCTTGCTTTTTACCGGGATAAACATCACAGCCGAAACGCCCAGCAATATAGCACAGATTACCGCCACTAAAATCCAGGTCCGCTTTTCCAGCCCGCCGTCGCTGCGGTCGGGCAGCCGCTCGCCGCTCACAGGCTCGTCACCGTATCCAGCGCCAGTTCCATCATGTTGGTGAACTTGGTCTGTCGGTCCTCGGGGCTCAATTCCTCGTTCTTACCGATGACATCGCTGATGGAAAGAATACCAAGTGCGTGTTTGCCGGCATAGGCGGCGTTGGCATACAGGGCAGGCAGCTCCATTTCCACGCACAGCACACCCATGGGACGCCACAGGTCGGTGCGCTCCGGGTGGGCGGAGTAGAAGCAATCGCTGGACAGAACATTACCTACCATATGCTTCAGGTTCCGCTCCTCCGCCAGTTTGGCCGCGGTGGAAAGCAGCTTCCAGTCCGCAATGGGCGCATAGGTGCCGGGCAGTTGGAACTGTGCCATATAGTTGCTGTCGGTGCAGGCGCCTTCGGCAATAACAATATCGCCCAGGTGCAGATCGGGATGCAGGGCGCCCGCACTGCCAAAACGGATAATGTTCTCTACATCGTAGAAGTGGAACAACTCATAGCTGTAAATGCCAATGGAGGGAATCCCCATGCCATGACCCATAATGGAAACCGGTACGCCATGATAAGTGCCGGTGTAACCCAGCATACCGCGTACCGTATTAAAGCATACAGGGCTTTCCAGATAGTGCTCGGCAGTAAACTGGGCGCGCAGCGGGTCACCGGCCATCAATACATTGGGGGCAATTTGGCCTTTTTGGGCAGCATTATGGGGCGTAGACATAAACATTTCTCCTTTACGGTTTAGTTTTTCTCTACTCGCATTGTATCATATCCATCCCCGGTCGTCGAGAGCTTTTTGCTGTTTCGCACAAAAAGTCCTGCCCCGGCCGTTGCGGGAACTGCCGAAATATGATAAAATAAAGAAAACAGGCGGGAGAGGGGAATGAATATGGATACAATGGTGATCGGCATAGCAGGCGGTACCGGCAGCGGCAAAACCACTGTGACCGAAAAACTGCAGGAGTATTTTGGCGCTGATGTCAGCGTTCTGCATCATGATAGCTACTACAAGCGTCACGATGAGCTGCCGTTCGAAAAACGCCAGCTGCTCAATTACGATCACCCCGATTCTTTCGATACCTCTCTGTTGATCGAAGATCTCCGCTCCCTTAAAGCGGGGCATACCGTCCATTGCCCGGTGTACGATTATTCCATCCACAATCGCACCGACCGCACCGAGGAGGTTCATCCTACCAAAGTTATCATTGTAGAGGGTATTCTCATCTTTGCCGATGAGGAGCTGGCCAGTGAGATGGATATCAAGATCTTTGTGGATACCGATGCCGATGAGCGCATTCTTCGCCGCATTTTGCGCGACGTACGGGAACGCGGACGCACCTTGGAATCCGTGGTGGAGCAGTACCTCACCACCGTTAAGCCAATGCACGAGCAGTATGTGGAACCCAGTAAGCGCCGGGCAGATATCATTATGCTGCAGGGGGGGCACAATCTGGTAGCGCTGGATATGCTTATTGAGCGCATTCGCAGCCATATTGAACAGGATTAATTCTATAGCATATGGCAGAATATAAGAAAAAGCGTCCCATAGCGGGGCGCTTTTTTCTATGATGGAATTACAGCTTCAATAGCCGCTTGGCGTTTCCGCCCATAATGGAAGCAATCGCTTCCGGCGAAAGCGGCAGTTCCCCCAGCAGGTCGGCGTTATGGCCAATATCTACGCTGGGCCAATCGGTGCCAAACAAGAATTTATTGGCCAGCCGCGGCAGATGGGGAAAGTATTCCAGCAGCTTTTGCGGCGGTAGCCCGGCAATATCGATGTACACATTTTTGTGCAGCTTGGCCAGGGTCATAGCGGTTTGATACCAGCAGTCCCGTCCGCCGTGGCTCATCACAATGGTAAGCTCCGGAAAATCCACCGCAATATCATCGTAATAAATGGGATCCCCGTATTTCAGCCGGGAGCCTTTAAAAACCGAAATCCCAGTATGGAACATCACCGGCAGCCCCAGCTCCTCGGCCGTTTGGTACAGTGGGTACATCATAGGGTCGTTGGGATAGAAAAAGTTATAGGTGGGGTACAGCTTTACCCCCTTAAAACCGGCGGCAGCCAGTTCCCGCAGCTGCCCGGCCATATCGGTGGTATGCAGCGGATCAAAGCTGCAAAAAGGAATCAATTCCGGGTGCCCGGCACAAAAATTTGCCACCTTTTCGTTGCTTACCACACCGCTTACCGGGTTGTTTTCCGCCAGCAGCACTGCATAGTCTACGCCTTTTTTATACAGCATGGCACACAGCGATTCCGGCCGGGCAAAATAATCACACAGCCCGCGGTAGGATTCTTTGCTGGGGTATACCGTCAAAAACCACTCCATGGTGGATTCGGGCAGCCCTTCGTACCGGGGCAGATGGGTATGAAAATCAATCAACAGGTTTCCGTTGCGCATGGGGATCATTCCTTTCTTCCTTGTCATTATGGCACACATTTTCCCGTTTGACAATGCGCCTTTCCTGCTCAAAAAATACCGCAAGGAGGTATCTCCCTGCGGTATTTTTTATGGTGTCAGTCTACCGATTTCATCGATTCCACCATATTGATTTTTTTCAGCCGGTAATGCATGGCCCAGTTCACCAGGAAGGAGAACAGGAAAGTAATCAGTGTCGCCATCAAAAAGCTCGGCCAGTAGATGTTCCGCCCGAACATAATGGAATCCACTTCGGCGGTCGAAACCACAAATCGGGTTAATGCTGTTCCCAGCAGCAGTCCCAGTCCGGTGCCCAGTATCGTCAGGATCACACTTTCGCGGTAAATGTAGGCCGAAACCTCACTGTCGTAAAATCCCAGTACCTTTAGAGTTGCAATTTCTCTGGTTCGCTCGGTAATATTGATATTGGAAAGGTTATACTGCACCACGAAGGCCAAAAGCCCCGCCGAAACGATAAGCACCGCCACGACATAGCCCAGGTTATCGGTAATATTCATATACTGCGCCAGCAGTTCCGCATCGCTGGAAACCATCTGTACCGTACCGCCTGCCAGCAGCTTTTCGCTGGTTGCGGCCCAGTCATCCCGATCCTCCAGGTCTACAATGACAGCGTTATATTCCGGCGCTTTGCCGAAGATCTCCTCGTAGTACTCCGCGGAAATATAAACAAAGTGCGAGGCGTAGTTTTCGCTTACGCCGGCGATCTCCAGTGCGTAGGTTCGGTTGTCACTGTCCCGCAGGGTCAGGGTGTCACCCGCTTTCAGTCCCAGCATAGTCCCCAGCTTTTCGGTAATGATAGCCCCCTCCTTTTCGGGGGTCAATACCCTGCGGCTCACTCGCTCCTGCAGGCTTACAAAATCCGTCAGCCGGGTATAATCCTCGGAAACGGTCAGGTTCACCTCATAGCTGTGTTTTGCGCCCACTGCTGTGATGGTTGCGCGGTACTGCGGCATCCATTCTTTTATGTTGGAGTCGCTTTCTAACTGGGCAAAGAGTGCTTGCTCTTCGGCTTTGTCTTCGGCGGAATAGCCGGCCAGCAAATCGTACCGGAATACCTGTTGGAACTGGTTTGTTACAATATCGGAAATGGCATCCTGCAGGCCATAGCCGGTCAGCACCAGGGCGGCGCAGCCCGCAATCCCTACGATGGTCATCAGCACCCGTTTTTTGTAGCGGAACAGGTTGCGCACCGTTACCTTATGGCTGAAGGAAAGTCGGCGCCAGATAAACGGCACCTTTTCCAGCAGTACACGCTGCCCGGCGGGGGGCGCTTTGGGCCGCATAATATTGGCCGGCATTTCGCTCAGAACTCCGCGGCACACGCTGCAGGTTACCAAGGTGACACATCCCAGCGCCACTACTACACAGATGGCAGCCACGCCCCAATGGAAGGGGGCTTCCACTGGCGGCAGATCGTACATGATGCAGTAGGCATCGTAAATGACGGTGGGGAACAGCTTAAAGCCCACAGCAAGCCCCAATCCACTGCCCAGTACCGTTGCACTCAGCGAATAAATCAGATACTTCTTCTGAATTTCCCGGTCGGTATAGCCCAGCGCTTTCAGCGTGCCGATTTCGGTACGCTGTTCTTCTACCATACGGGCCATGGTGGTCAGGCACACCAGGGCCGCCACCGCCAGGAAGAATACCGGGAAGATGGTAGAAATGTTGTCGATTCTTGCGGCGTCATCACCAAATTCACCCACGCCCAGCGCCAGGTCTTTGCGGGTATACAGGTACCACTCCGCCGGCGAGAGCTTTTCCAGCATTTCTTCGGAATCGGCCAGCTGCAGTTTGCCGCGGTTCAGTTCTTCCTTGCCGTCAGCAATTTTCTGCCGGGCATCGGCGCTCTTTTCTTCAAATTCCTTTTCTCCGTCCGCCAGCTTTAACCGGGCGTCGGCCAGCTCCTTCTCTCCGTCAGAAAGCTTCTTTTCGGCCTTTTCCAGCTCTGCCTTATAGGTATCCAGCTGTTTGCGGCTTTGCTCCAGTTCGGCTTTCCCGCTTTCGTACTGGCCGGCTGCACTGGTTATTTGCTTTTCCATGGAGGAAAAGTAGTCATTTACGGCAGTGCGGGTGGCGGCTACGGTGGCCGGGGTTACATTGCCATCGGCATCATACAGCTTATCGCCCAGGTTCAGCTTTTTCCCGTTGGCGTCGGTCAGCTCGTTCAATGTGGGGGCCAGGGTATCGGCCAAAATAGGTAGCAGCACCGAATTTTCCGGCAGATTTTCCATTCGCCCCATAATGGCATTGATCTGCGCTTTTCCGGCGGCCAGCTGTGCTTTGGCAGCATCTACGGCCGTCATCTGCAGTTTGGCGGCCTCCAGCTGCTGCTTGCCTTCTTCATACTGCTGCTCGTATTTTTCATATTGGGCTTTTTGCTTTTCCAGTTCAGCCCGTCCGTCCTCCAGCTCCTTTTCGCCGTCCTCTATTTGCTTGCGGGCATTGGCCAGCTCATTGGCGGCATCGGTCAGCTGTTGTTCGGCATCGGCCAGCTGTGCTTCGGCATCCGCTATCTTCTCCTGCGCTTCCGGGATTTTTTCATTCAGATAGTCCGCCATCTCCTGCATTCGCAGCTCTCCGCGGGCTTCGCCCACCGGTTCCAGTGCCGTTTTCAGCGCTGCAGCCAGATTGTCATATTCTTCGGTATAGCAGTTCAGGTCGCCGGAACCCTCTGCCGTTACGTACAGTTCAGTGTAGTATTCTGCAGTAAAGTTTTCCTCCGGGACATACAGGTAGGCATCCAGCGAACCATCTCCTACAGTGGTGCTGCCGCGGCGGGTCATATCCAGATACATGGGGGAGTTTACAATTCCCACAATGGTATATTCGGTGTTTTCCAGGGAATTTTCCAGATCATCCAGCGGATCGGCACTGCCCAAGGAAATGGTCTGCCCCAGTTCAAAGTGATACTTATACTGGATTTTTTCATCAACCACGCATTCGTTGGCGGTCTGCGGCAGGCGCCCTGTCAAAACCCGCAGCCGATTCATGGTTTGGGAACTTTCCGGATCTTGGGGTAGGGAAAGTACCCGGGTCAGGAAGTTATCCTGGCACAGGGTCAGGCAGTCTACATATTTTCCGGCGTAGACTTGTTTTACACCCGCTACCGCCTCCACCGCCTCCACATCATTTTGGCTAAAGCCCAGGGTGGAAAGCACTTTGATATCCATGGCATTATAATCGGTATAATAGTCGCTGGCGGTGTTTCTCATATCATCGCCGGTGGCCCGCACCCCTGCAAAAAAACCGACGCCCAGTGCTACAATCAGCAGAATGGAACAAAAACGGTTCAGCGTTTTGCGCATGGTCCGCAGTGTATCTTTCCGGAATGCCTCTGTCATGCTCTCCCTCCTTTCTGTGCTCTGCCCCTATCCGGCGCGGAGCCAAAAATATCACCATTTGCTTTATGAATCACCACTCTATTGTGGCAATATCGGCAGGATGGGGATTGTAAATATTGCTCGCCACTTTGCTGTTCCGGATGGTAATAACCCGATCGGCCATCGGGGTGATGGCGGTATTGTGTGTGACAACAATGACCGTCATACCGCCCTCCCGGCAGGCACTTTGCAGCAGCGAAAGAATTTGTTTGCCGGTATTGTAGTCCAAAGCACCGGTGGGCTCATCGCACAGCAGCAGCTTGGGACGCTTAGCCAGTGCCCGCGCAATGGAAACACGCTGCTGCTCACCGCCGGAAAGCTGTGCCGGAAAGTTATCCAGCCGGTGCCCCAACCCAACGGCCTCCAGCGCTTCTGCCGCGGGGATAGGATCATTGCAGATCTGCGCGGCCAATTCTACATTTTCCAGTGCTGTCAGGTTCTGCACCAGGTTATAGAATTGGAATACAAAGCCAATATCATGCCGCCGGTAGCCAATCAGCTGTTTGGGGGTGTACTGCACAATGTCATTTCCATCCACCAGTACCTGTCCTTCATCGGCGGTATCCATTCCGCCCAGGATGTTCAGCACAGTGGTTTTACCGGCGCCGGAAGGCCCCACAATAATGGCAAATTCCCCTTTTTCTATGGTAAAGTTGATGCCGTCGCTGGCCACTGTTACAATCTCACCGGTGCGGTAGCGCTTATATACATCTTTCATTTCCACAAATGCCATAGTGCTGCCCTCTTTCTCTCTTCCGGCTGCATTTTTGGTTGCCTTTTTGGCCGGATTGAATTATACTGATTTTATCACTTTTTATCCGGAAAATTCAACTGCCCACCGGCAGTGAAATCTTTAAAACCCGCAATTTAACGGAAAGTTTACATTCCGTCCGCAAAAGGGAGGAACTTCATCATGGCAAAAAGAGATTTGGCAGCCGAACTGCTGCGGGAGCTGGGGCAAAATCGCACCCAGTACCACTCGGGCGAAGAACTGAGCGCCCGTCTGGGGGTCTCCCGCACCGCCGTATGGAAGGCCGCCGGCCGCCTGCGGGAACAGGGCTATGCCATTGAATCGGTTACCCGGCTGGGTTATCGTCTTACCGCTCTGCCCGATGGCATGACGCTGGATCTGCTGGAACAATATCTGCCGCAAGGCAGAGGGGAGACGGTTATCTGCTACGAAGAGACCGATTCCACCAATACCCGCGGGATGCAGCTGGCCCTGGAGGGGGCGCCTACCGGTACCGTTGTGGTGGCCGATCGCCAAACCCATGGCAACGGCCGGTTGGGCCGCAGCTTTGCTTCTCCGGCCGGGCAGGGTGTTTATCTCTCTTATCTTCTCCGCCCGGATTTCGATCCCGCAGCGCTCAGCCTGCTTACCAGCTGTGCCGGGCTTGCTGTTTGCCAGGTACTGGAGCAGGAGGGGCTTCGCCCGGCGATTAAGTGGCCCAATGACATCATACTTGATCGCCGCAAAGTCTGCGGCATTCTCACCAAACTTACCAGCGATGCCGAAAGCGGCACCATCAATGGCGCTGTGATTGGCATTGGCGTTAATGTCACCCAGCAGCGGGAAGACTTCCCAGAAGAACTGCGGGATAAAGCTATCTCGGTACGGGAAGCCGGAGCCAATGTACCCCGCGCCCGGATTGCCGCCGGATTGATTGAACAACTGGATGACCTTTTCCTTCGCCAGCATATTCTTTCCCAGCCAGCCGAAAATCTAATCGGGGAACTGACCCGCCGCAGCTGCACCATTGGCAGTCGGGTGGAGGTTATCAGCCCCACCGGCCAGTACGAGGCCATGGCGGTGGCCATCGCCCCGGATGCCGGTCTTATTGTCGAATTGCCGGATGGCACCCGCCGCACCGTTTCCAGCGGCGAAGTCAGCGTCCGCGGCCTCCTGGGCTATACTTAAAGCAAAGGAACTTTTCTTATGTCGCACCCTACTGAGCGTTGTGAATTAACGAATCTATGTATGATTACGGATGCCGAGGGCCATATCCTCGTGCAGGATCGTATCGATCCCGGTTGGCCGGGGATCTGCTTCCCTGGCGGCCATGTGGAACCGGGGGAATCCTTCGTGGCTTCGGTCATCCGCGAAGTGCAGGAGGAAACCGGGCTCACCATTCAGGACCCCCTTCTCTGCGGAATCAAGCAGTTCCCGCGGGAGGACGGTGCCCGCTATGTGGTGCTGCTGTTCCGCGCCACCCGCTTCACCGGTACGCTTACCTCCTCTTCGGAGGGCGAAATGCTTTGGCTGACCCGCGAGGAACTGAAAGACCGCCGCCTTACTTCCGATTTTCTCGAAATGCTCCGCGTCTTTGAGGACCCCATCCTCAGCGAGTTCTACTATTATCAGGCTCCCGGTTCCGAGGAATGGCAATATGCTCTGTTATAATATTATAGGAAACCCAAAGAAAAATCCCCCGACCATATAGCCGGGTGTCCATAAGACAGTGAATCCTCCATATGATCACACAGCGATCATATGGAGGATTTGTTTGTGTTTACCTGGCAAGTTACAAGGGATAGACGCGTAAGCGTCGCAAGGGAGTGCAGCTCCCTTGACAAAAAAAGCAACGTAGGACACACAATATTTACGCCAGAAGCGTATAGAAGTGCGCCCTATTCTGAATGGTATTGAAGTGGTGAGCTAGCCGGAAGTGATTGAGGAAAATTTTTCAGAATGGGACCTTGACTTTTAATTATAAATGATATATTATATCAATAAGAAAACAATATCAATAAGGTGAACACTATGGCACGACGTAATACGATTCAACGCTCCCTAGTCTTGGAGGCAGTGAATAGATTGCATTGCCACGCCACAGCAGATGAGGTTTATGAGGAAATCATCCAGGAGTATCCGACAATCAGCAAGGCAACCGTATATCGAAATCTGAATCTGTTATCGGAAATGGGCGAAATTCGCCGGCTTGAAATCCCGGGGAGTGCCGACCGCTTTGACCATATCAGCCGAAACCACTGCCATGTGAAATGCAACATATGCGGACGCGTCTTTGATGTGGACATGGATTTTGTCACTGGCCTTGAGCATGGGATCCGGGATACCCATGGATTTGACTTCATCGGTTATGATATTCTCTTTCATGGTGTCTGCCCGGAATGCAAGAAACAGCAGGATTCCGTTCAGAAATAAATTCCCTTCGGAAAAAGCCCGGAAACGAGCGTTTTCATATATCAATTTTTTAGGAGGATTATCATGCGAAGCATTACGAAGCTAGACCTTCAGTATGCACACCGTTTTTATGGTTTCAAAGGAGAGGCTCAGTATCTGCATGGACATACCGGGGTTCTGACCATCGAAGTTGAGGACACTGTGGAGCCGGGCGTGAATATGGTCTTCCCCTGCAACGAAATCCAGAAGACGGCATGGGATGTTCTGAAGAATTTCGACCATGCTCTGATTCTGCGGGAAGACGATCCGCTGCTGCCCGCAATTCTGAAGGTCTATGAAGAGCAGGGAATCAAGGATGGCGCTCCGACCAACAAGATGAAGGGCCCCGCATTCCAGACCGAACTGGCCACAGCCTATCCTGATTGCCGTCTGGTCGTCACGAAAGAGACCATGACCGTCGAGGGCATGATCAAGATCGTCTATGAACTCCTGAAGGACAGGCTGAATATCGCCAAGCTGACTTTCACCAGTGGTGTGAATGCTGCGTCTCAGGAATACAAGCCGGAAGGTACTTTGGATCGCTGTCCCCTTTGCGGCATTGCGCTGAACGAAAAAGGCGTATGCCCGAAGTGCGGGTACAAGAAGCAATAACTTCTATACAAAAAATAAAACACCCGAAGAGTCCACGGATTCTTCGGGTGTTCCGCTTGTATGCAGCAAGCTACTTTGGGGAAACACATGCCATACTGTTTTATGAGCACCGCGCAATTCGGCCGGGGGATTTCCCTTTCTCTTTATTCTTTATCGCGAAAGATATAGGCGCAGCTTAGTCTTTCTTGCGGAACTTCTCGGGAACCTCATACAGGCCGCCGGAGCACTCTGCAATCTCTTCCAGAGTCTTGCAGGCCAGCAGATCCTTGTTTGCCATGGCGCGGTCGATGCCCAGATCCTCGGGATAGGCAACCTTACCGGCCTTGCGGAAAGCCTCAATCTGTTCTTTGGTCACCATCTCGCCAAAGGGAGTGCCCTGCGCGATGGAAGCCAGCATCAGCTTACGCTCCTCGGCATCCTCTGCCATGTAGCAGTAGGCAATGCCCTGTTCGGTTACGGTGTGGCTTACATCCTCGCCGTATACCATGATGGGCGGAGCTTCCATACCGGCGTTGCGGCCGATGGAGATAGCGTCCAGTTCGGGAACAAAGTTGTTGCCCTTCTTGCCGCTGCTCTTCAGCATCTGAATAACGATCTTCTGACCGCCGCGCAGGGTGTCCTTGCCCTCAATCAGGCTGTGGTAGGCGGGGCTGCTGTGACGACGGCCGCCGGGGTTGTGGCCCATGTTGGGGGCGCCGCCAAAGCCGCTCAAACGGCCGGCAGTTACGGTGGAAGAGTTGCCATAGTAGTCCATCTGCAGGGTAGCGCCCAGGAAGGAATCGATGGCGTACAGACCGGCTACCTGAGCCAGGGTACGGTTGCTGCGCAGGGTGCCGTCCGCACCGGTAAAGAAGATATCGCTGCGGGCTTCGGTATATTTCTCCATGCCCACTTCGCCGCCAAAGGCGCAAATGCTCTCGACCCAGCCGGCTTCAATGGCAGGGATCAGGGTGGGGTGGGGGTTCAGCACCCAGTTGCGGCAAATTTTGCCCTTCAGGCCCAGCTGCTCGCCGTAGGTGGGCAGCAGCAGCTCAATGGCAGCGCCATTAAAGCCAATGCCGTGGTTCAGGCTCTGTACGCCATGCTTGGCGTAAATCCCCTTAATGACCATCATGCCCATCAGAATGTCCGCATCCTTGATAAACTGCGGATCGCGGGTGAACAGGGGTTCCATGGGGTAGGGCTTATCAGCAGGAACAATGAAATCTACCCAGCCGCCGGGAATATCTACGCGGGGCAGATCTTCTACCAGCTCATTTACCTGGGCAATGACAATGCCGCTCTTGCAGGCTGCGGCCTCCACCAGGGTGGGGGTTTCTTCGGTGCTGTAGCCGGTAAACAGGTTACCGTCTTTGTCGGCCTTATCGGCAGCCACCAGGCATACATTGGGGATCAGGTCCACAAACAGGCGGGCATAGATCTCCAGATAGGTATTAAAGTTGCCGATTTTCACTTTTCCCTCGGCCAGCATCTCACTCAGGCGCTGGGCCTGGGTACCGGCAAAGGCAAAATCCACAGTGCTGGCAATGCCCTTTTCAAAGTAATCCAGGTGCTCACTGCGGGAAATGGAGGGAATAATCATGGTCAGGTCATGCACTACTTTGGGGTCAACCTCCGCCAGAGAAGCAGCGAGGAATGCCGCCTGTTTCTGGTTGTCGCCCTCCAGCACCACCTTATCGCCGGGGTGTACTACTGCCTCCAGCAGTTTTACGATGTTTTCAGTTGCTACTGTTTTGCCGTTGCAAAGTGCCGCAGCTGCCTGCAGACGCTCTTCTTTGGAACGGCGCTGTTTGTCCCAGGACATTGTAGAAGAACCACCTTTCACTTTCACCCTAAAATTTTTCAATTTTTGGCCTTTTTATGGCCTATTAAGGCCATGTTAAGATTAGTATAGCATTGACT
Organism: Oscillospiraceae bacterium; assembly: GCA_003453215.1. GTDB lineage: Bacteria > Bacillota > Clostridia > Oscillospirales > Ruminococcaceae > Angelakisella. Next base: position 16,611 of record DMMB01000014.1, read on the forward strand.
TTCTATAATGTAAAATATATAATATGACTAAGATCGATAACATACACGATATATCGATTGATAACAACCAGGCTATAAGAGGTACTTTCATGGAAATCACACATCTACGCTATTTTAAAAAGACGGCGGAATTGGAGCACATTACAAAGGCGGCCCAGGAACTGCATGTGGCCCAGCCCTCCCTCAGCCGCACCATCAGTATGCTGGAAGATGAACTCAAGGTGAAACTTTTTAACCGCAAGGGTAAAAGCATCGAACTCAACGAATACGGCATCATTGTGTTGAACCACACCAACCGTATCCTGAAGGAGTTGGAGGCCATCCACCGGGAGATTGATGATGCCCGGGAAAATAGCGTTATGAATGTCACCTTTTCCATGAATGCCGCCTCCACGCTTATTCCGCGTCTGGTGCGCGGCTTTAAGGAAGAGCACAGTGATATTCGCCTGCACATTTTGCAGGAGGATCTGGTGGGGGATAGCGGCCAAAGCTGTGATTTAACGCTTTTTGCCGGCAGTCAGCCGGTTTCCGGCCCCTATTGCACCACCCTCATCGAAGAGGAAATCCGTCTGGCGCTGCCGATCACCAATCCCTTGGCCCACTTCGATGCCCTTACCCTCGATCAGGTCTCCAAGGAGGAATTTATCTGCCTGCAAAAAGGCAAAAATCTCCGCAGCATCACCGATGCCTACTGCAAAATGGCCGGATTTGACCCCAATGTTGTCCTGGAAAGCGATAGCCCGGAGACCGTCCGTGAGTTGATCCGCGCCGGAATTGGCATTTCCTTTATTCCCATTCAGACTTGGCAGGATATGGAGGATGAGCACATTGCTCTGGTGCCGATTTCCACCCCTCACTGCCGCCGGTACATCAATCTTTCCTGGCGGGAAAGCAGCTACCTTTCTCCGGCTGCGGTTCTGTTCCGGGATTACCTCATCAAGCATTTTGCCGAACTGGCCAAATAAATTTTCCAAGCCCCGCTTTATGCGGGGCTTTTTCGTTCCTCATTACCGAATTCCTTACGGATATTTTAAAAAATCAAGAATTATTCCTAAATTTATGGTTGATTTTTCATTGGAATTGTCCTATGATATAAATATAAGTAGAGATAATAATGAAGAAAAAACAGTTTCCAAGAATGATCATAGGAGGTGTCCTCATGTCTCATCTGTCCAAGGTTCAGGTGGCTATCCGGGATATCGATGTGCTGGGCGAAGCATTGCGGGCCATTGGCCTGCGCCGTATTGGGGAGGTAGCCGAAAACTACGAATTTGCCGATACCTTCAATCAATGCGACGTAATTGCTGTCAATGCCGTAAATCGTGTTATGGCGTTTAAATTTGTGGATGGGGAAGCCGAACTGCATTCCAATCTGGAACCCGGCGATTTCGAAAAGACCCGGGATGAATTGCTGCAAAAGTATGCTGTGCTGCTCCTGCGTAAAACCGTGGAGCAGGAGGGCAAATTTCAGGTGCAGGAGCAGGAAACTCTGCCCGATGGCACCGTCCGCATTAAAGTAGGAAGGTGGGTATAACTTATGGCAGAACAAACAGTGACCTATCTTATTGGCAAAGATGGAAAAATTACGGTGGAAGTCAACGGCGTAAAAGGCCCCGCCTGCCGGGAACTGGTGAAAGAGACCGTGGAAAAGTTAGGGGTAGAACTTTCTACCGAACTCAAACCCGAATATTTCGATCGGCCGCAAGAAAAGAAGCAGGAGAAAAACCGCTTTTGAGCCTAAGCAAACAGGGAAGGGGAGAGCAGTATGGCATCTGCACTGTGGCTCGGTTCCATGGAACCACAGCAGCGGGCTCTTTTTCTGTCGCTGCCGGTGCAGGTGGCGGTTGTGCCAAATCCTCAGGAGCCGCTTCTGGCAGGACAGCGCATATTCACCTTGGCCGAAGATAAAAACACCGTTGCGGCGGCCCTTTCCGGCCGGGATATCTATTTTCTTTCCGTCACCGATTGGAAAAGTGTCGTGATTCCTGCAGATCATGGCCGACTATTGGCCTTGGGACAGGTTCCTCCCCCCGTTGGCTATCCCATCGAATTCTCTCTGACCTCACCGGAGGAACAATATATGGCATTGTGCCGCCAGCTTCCGCTTTTTGAACCGGAAACGCTTTATGTCACCGGCGGTGAGGTGCGATGTTCCGTTGTGGAGGAAGATTATCTCCCACTGCTTGAAAGGCTGGGCCGCCTATGAAAGTGGGTAAATTCTACCGCAACCGGGAGGAATGTTGCATCAGCGGCGGCACCGGCTGCGGGGTAGTCTACCTTTCCGGCTGTGATATGCATTGTACCTATTGCCTGGTCTATGAGATCTCCCAGCGGGGAAAAGGAATTGCGCATTCTCCGCGTCAGTTGGCGGAACTGCTGCTTTCGCTGCAGCAGCGCGGGGTGAGTCATATCAGTCTTGCCAATGTGGAACCTTCTGCGGCCAAAGTAATGGAGGCCATTCCTCTGGCAAGAGAAATGGGGCTCACCGTTCCGCTTCTCAATAACTTCAATGGCTATGCTTCGGAAGCCTTGACTCAACAGCTTTTTCCTTATTTTCAGGGATATATCATGGATTTTAAATATGCCGATTCCGCGCTGGGCCGGCGCCTTTCCGCCGTACCGGATTACCCCGCCCGCGCCCTTGCCAATCTGGCCCTGCTTTCGGCCGGCTACGGCGCCAACCGCTATGATGAGGCCGGCCTTCTGCAAAGCGGTGTCCTGCTGCGGCACCTTATCCTGCCGGGCCAGTGGCGCAATACCGAAGAGACTCTTCATCTGCTGGCGAAAAACAATCCTTGCCGCTATCCCTTGTCCCTCCTGCCGGATTTTGTGCCGGAGGGACATACTGCGGCGGTATTATCACCGCCCTATACGGTGCCGCCGCAGCAGCTGTACTACTTCGCCGCCCTTGCCCATTCACTGGGCCTTTCCCTTCTGTAATTTTCGCAGCTTCGGTTCGTAAAAACCGTCAACGGCCGCCCTTTCCTTTATTGAAACACCCGTCCGCCTTGTACCGGCCGGGAATATTACTATCGAAGATGCACTGCCGTTCATTGGCTTTTTGTGCCCTCGTCGTAGAAATTCAATCATAGTCTTACTCTCTTTCCCGAAAGGAGAAAAAATATGAACTTCCATGAAGAATTTAATCTTGCCGTCCGCGCCCGCTGCGCTGTCATGTACGTCACCACCCGGGAGGAAGAACGCCTGCTTTCGGTGGTAAAGGATTGTGCTGCCGAATTGGAAAATATGCGGGTGGTCAGCTGGGATTTCGCCTCCGGCTTTGATGTCGGCATTGCGGTAGGCAAGGGCAATCCCATTGCCGTTCTGGATTTCATCGCCAAAGAACCCGCCGATGCCCCGGTTCTCTATGTCCTCAAGGATTTTCATCGCTTCCTGGAGGATAATATGGTTTGCCGCATGGTCAAAAATCTTTCCATGCAGCTCAAGCCCCAGCAAAAAAGTATTCTCATTGTCAGCCCCGTTTTTAAGCTGCCGGAAGAATTAACCTCTTCGGTCAGCGTGCTGGAATTCCAGCTGCCCACCCTGCCGGAGCTGCGGGAGTACATCACCAATATCACCCAGAATGTTGTGGTGGATATGGACAGGGAAGGCTTCGAGCAGTTTGTACGCGCTTTCCAGGGCCTTACCATCTCCACGGTCAAGACCATCCTTTCCAAAGCGCTGGCCCGCAGCGGCAAAATCTCGCTGAATGACCTCCAGCTCGTTTTGGAAGAAAAAAAGCAGGTCATCCGCAAAACCCAGGTACTGGAGTTCTTCCATGCCGAAGAAACCATGGGCTCCATCGGCGGTATGGATGTCCTCAAAAGCTGGATTGTCACCCGCGGCATGGCCTTTTCGGAACAGGCGCAGCAGTTCGGTCTGCCTTACCCCAAGGGTGTTCTTATCGTCGGTATTCAGGGCACCGGCAAGTCGCTCTGCGCCAAGGCCATCAGCCAGCAGTGGCATATGCCGCTGCTCCGGCTGGATGTCGGCCGGCTGATGGGTAGTTATGTCGGCGAATCGGAAGCGAGAACCCGGGAAATGATCCAGATTGCCGAAGCCATGGCCCCCTGCGTCCTCTGGATCGATGAGGTGGATAAGGGCTTTGCTGGCATCGGCGGCGTGCAGGGAGACAGCGGCGCGCAGGCTCGCGTATTCGGCAGCCTCATTACCTGGATGCAGGAAAAGAAATCCCCCGTTTTCATCGTCGCCACCGCCAATAACATCGAACAGCTGCCGCCGGAGTTTATGCGCAAGGGCCGCTTCGATGAAATTTTCTTTGTCAACCTGCCCACCGAAAAAGAGCGTCTGGAAATTTTCCGTCTGCACATCAGCCGCCGGCGGGATATTGCCGTCAAAAATTACGATTTGGCCGCTCTGGCGCGGGAAACCAAGGGCTTTTCCGGTGCCGAAATTGAACAGGTCATCAATGATGCCATGTTTACGGCGTTTTCGCAGCAGCGGGATTTTACCACCGAAGACATCCTTTCCGCCATTCACAGCACCATTCCGCTTTCGGTCACCTTCAAAGAAACCATCAATAAACTCATCGCCTGGGCAGGCAGCGGCCGGGCCCGTATGGCCAGCAGCCAGCAGGAGGCCGCCGAGACTCAAAACGGCGATCAGCTGTATTACAGCTACCAGCAAAATGGAACAGGGGATAGCCTGTCATGAAATTGTTTGACCAGGATCCGTCTTTGGATCGTGTTTTGCTCATCAGCCGGGAGGAAATGGGCGGGGTACAGGGCGGATTCGATCCGCTGCACCCGGTTTATTTTCGTACCGAAGGAGCGGATCCTTTTACCTACCGCAATGATTTTTGTCAGCTGCGTCTGCTGGCCGATGGTACGGTGGAGCTGACGGAATTCGGCCGGCCGGTGCGCTTTGAGGGAGAATGGCAGCAGCTCCTTACGCAGCTGGCAGCCTGCCGCACCCTTACCGATCTGCGCATCTACGATTTTGAGGGAGAAAAACCGCCTATGGCGGCGGCCCTTACCACTTACGGCCGCCTGCTGCTCTATGGCAATACCGGGGAATTTGCCCCGGCGGCTCAGTGGCAGGGTGTTACCCGTATTTTCTGGGATACCGATGGTTTCGGCGCCCTCTGCGAGGAAGATGTTTTCCGCGCGGTGGGGGCCCTTTCGGCATTGGATGGCATTGCCGAAGTGGAGGAAGCAGTCGGTTCGGCCCTGCCGGGGCACTGCAGCCCGGTTGCCTATCTGCTGCAGCAGAATGGCACCGTCACCCTCTTTGACCGCAAAAATAAAAGCATCCAGCGCCCCCGAGAACGGGTGCAAAAAATAGCCCTTGTCCGCTATAATCCGTATGGTGTTTCCACTTGGGTTGCCCTCAGCAAGATTACCGGCCGTTTTTTGTGCAGTGAGCCGAGGGATGCCATCTCCGCCGATTTCTTTGGCGGAGATTATACCGATATTATTGCCCCCAATCGTTTTCGCCAAAAAATTGCGGATTTTGCCGCCGTTCCCCGGCGGTACCTGGCGGTTCTTTATCAGAATGGTTATCTGCGGGTATTTGGCGCGGGTTATCACAGCGGAGATATTCTCTGCGAGGATGTCCGCGGCATCGAACTGGAAGGGGAAGAACTCATTGCCTATCTCCCGGCAGATCTTTCCTATGCACCGGCCATCGATGGGGAGGAACCGGAGGAAAGCGATACCCTTTCTCCTTCGGAAAGTATCGTCACTCTTGGCCAACCGGTGGATCTTCCGTCCATTTTAGCGTTGCTGCGTCAGAGGGTGGAAGACTGGCGTCAGGCAGAACAGCTGTCGCCTCCGTCCCCCCTAAAGCCGGTGCAGTGCATTCGCCGCAGCAGTCACTACATTTATTTTCTCTACCAGGATGGCACCGTGGGGGCCGAATTGCTGACCCATACCGGCCACAGCTCCCATGGGGAAAATGAAGTTTCCGGCTGGAAAAATGTCCGGGAGATCATCCCCGGCCGTCACCAAACACTGGCACTTTGCCGGGATGGCACTGTGCTGGCGGCAGGCTGCGGCTATGGGCTGCCCTATGCCGTTTCCGGCTGGAAAAATGTCACAAAACTTTATCATTCCTCCGGCTTAGCGGCGGCCATTACAGCCGGGGGGACAGTGTATGCCCAGTGGGCCGATACCAATGAGCCGGTGCAGGGCACCGAAGATTGGCAGAACATTACCCAGCTGGCCCTTGGCGATGATTTCCTTTTGGGCCTTACGGCTGATGGCCGGGTGCTTGCCGCAGGGCAGAATGAAAGTGTTTTAGCCGGGGCAAACCATTGGGATCATATTCTTCAAATTGCTGCAGTTTCCGAAGCCGCTGCAGCCTTAACCGTAGGGGGAAAGGTTCTTTCCTGTGGCAATCCCCGCTTTCTTCGGTACGAGGGGATGGAACAATGGCAGAATATTCGGGAACTTATTTCGTTTCAGAATGGCGGTTCTCTTTTTGTCGGGTTGGATAGCGCCGGCCAGGCGCACTTCTGCGGCAAATGGAGTCCTGGGGCCCTCTGCCGTACCGATAGCATCGACCCCGAAAAATGGTCGGGGCTCTGCCATATCGAACAGGATGGCTTTTATCTGCTGGGCAAAAAGGAAAACGGTGACATCATTTGGGAAAGTACCCCCACCGATCGCCCGGGTCAGCCCCCCGCCGATGATCATATCCCCGATTGGGGCGAAGTGACCGATTGGATCATCGAAGGGGAGTACCTCATGGCCATTTTCCGCGATGGCCGCATCGGTTGGGAGGGAACCCGCCGTCGGCCGGAAAAACGCCGGATCACCGAAACCTGGCGGAATATCCGCCAAGGCCTTTTGTGGAGCATAAAGGGCGGCCGCAGCAACGCCATGGCTGTTGATGCAGCCGGCCAGCTTTTCTCGGATCAAAGCGGCCCGGAGGGCGATTTCTTCCGGCAGTTTAGCGGGGTGCGCCGCATTGCGGTGTTCCAGCCGTTTTTGCTGGTGCTGCATGGCTCCATCCTCTCCTTTGTACTGTTTGGAGAAAATGGTTTTGAGCGGCACGATTTGCCCCAGGTAGAAAGTCTGTTGACGGCGGAGAAAGGAAAAACGGTTGTTGTTGCCTTTACCGATGGCCGGGTACGCTCCTTTGGCCAAACCCTGTACGATAGCACAGTGGATCCTGCGGCCAAAAAGGTTCGCTTCTATGGCGACCGCAGCGATTACATCGAAAACGATACCGATCCATTCCACCACTTTGAGGGGGTAATCGGTCTGCAGGGCACCGGCCAGCCTTTCGTCCTTTCGGCCCATAATTCCAAAGCCAGTGAAAGTTTTTACTCGGTGCAGCAGCTGATGTATTTTTCCGGAATTCGCTATGCCGCCGAGGTAGAACCCATGGGGGATCTGCTGTTGACGGATGGCTCCTGCCGCAGCCGCCGCGGCGATCTTTTTGCCAAATGGGTAGGCATTATGCAGCTTAGCAGCTGCGCTACGCATACCGTCGGCGTCACCACTTTCCATACGGCTGTGGTCTATGGCGATGGGGAATATGGCAGCTGCAGTGTGGATGCCTATATGAGTATTGTGCAGGCGTTTGCCCTGCCGCACGCTACCGTCCTTCGCCAAAGCGATGGCACACTCATCTCACTCTGTGAAAAACTCAGCGAAACCCCCTATGAACCACTGCCGGTAACCTCCGGTGTCACCATGATGGCCAAAACCAGCAGCCATTTTGCGCTGCTGTGCCGGGATGGCAGCCTTTGGTGCTGCGAAGCGCAGGCTTTCGCGGATAAAATCCGTTGGCGGGGCAGCAGTGAATACTACACTCGCCCCTGGGGTCCATGGAAGAGGCTTTTTACCGATGCCACCCGCATGACCGTCACAGGCGAGGAAATCCGTGTCTGGCGGCAGGATACCCGTTTCAGCTTTATGGAACCCACCTTGGAGAAAAATACACTCTCCGGCCAGGAACCAACCATTATACAATGAGTATATAGAAAGTGCAGAGAGCCGGACAGGGCGCAGCCCCAGCCGCCCTCCGGGCGGCTTTT
>DMMB01000014.1:24962-35025 GCA_003453215.1 Oscillospiraceae bacterium
GGGCTGCGCCCTACCGTCCTCACCCCACTGCAAAATCTCGAAAGGAGATGCCCTATGGCCCTCAAAGATCTGCTGCAAAGCCAAAAAACCATTCGCGAACTAAAAACCGAAACGGCCGCCCTGCGCCTGGAAAAGGCCGAAGCTGCCCGCCAAAAGGAGCAAAGCGAAGCGCGCGCCGCGGCGGTAGCCAAAGAGGCCGATCGGGAGGCAGCCAGCCGGGAACGGGAACAGGATGAGGCGGTGGAGACCGCTCAGCGCACTCTTTTTGAGGCTATGCGCCCCCTGCTGCTGGCGCTCCCTACTGCTAAAAAAACCATTGCCGCAAACCCCGAACTGCTGGCAAAGGATATGATCGGCCTTTTTGCACCGGTCGAAGACTTTGTAAAAGCGCTGGGGCTTACCGTTATTGGTACGGTAGGGGAGGAACTCCCCTACGATAGCACCCGGCACGATTGCCCCGTTCTGCTGGAACCGGGTACCCCGGTCATTGTGACAACGGTAGGCTATGCCAAAGGGGAACAAATCTGGGTAAAAGCCCGCGTAAAGGAAGTGATTTGATGGAGCGTTATGCTGTCGATTTCGGCACCAGCAATACCGTTGTGGCTCGCTGGAATTTTGCCAAGGAGCAGCCGCAGACCATGAGCTTTCCAGCTATCACGGCCCCGGCCGCCGGCGCCATGCCGCCCGTTACGCCCTCAGTTCTCTACTATCGGGGGGAACAAAGCTTCCTGATGGGCTACGAAGTGACTTCCCGGGGCTTGGATGACATCCGCAGCAGCCGCTATTTTTGGGGGTTCAAGCGTGGCCTTCTGCACCTGACCTCTCTTTATGAAGACCGCGGCCGCGAATTTTCCGCCGATCACATCGCGCGGTTGTACCTTACCCGGCTGCTGGGCAATTTGGAACTGAATGCCGATACGGTAGTTACTTTTACCGCCCCTGTCAATGCCTTTGATACCTATCGGGAATGGATCTCCGCCTTTTTTGCCGAAAACTATCCCGAGGTTCCTTACCGCCTGGTGGATGAATCGGTGGCGGCCGCCATCTCCTACGGATCCACCCGGGCCGGTTCGGTGGTGTGCGTAGTGGATTTTGGCGGCGGTACCCTCGATGTCTCGGTTGTCCGTATGCCGGAATCCTTTTCCGGAGCTGCAGCCGGAGGGGCCACCAAAGGCCGGGTGCTGGGCAAAGCCGGCGCTTTCCTCGGCGGAGATGACATCGATCGCTGGCTTTTGGAGGATCTGCTGCAAAGAACCGGCCGTACCGCCGAAGAGTGCGAGGAAATTCTGCCGCAGCTTACCACGCTGGCCCGCCAGATCAAGGAAGAGCTTTCGACCCAAAGCGAAAGCCATCGCAGCTTCTTCGATGCCGAGCATTTTAAAACCTACGAATTCCACTATACCCAGAACGATCTGCTGGATTTGCTGGAGGAACACGATTTTTTTGTCACCCTCAATGATGTCCTTAATAATGCCATTAATATGGCGGAAGCCGGCGGTATTTCCCGCAGTCAGATTGAGCGGGTGCTCCTGGTGGGCGGCACCACCCTCATCCCGGCAGTGCAGCGGGGCATTCGCGGCATTTTTGGCCGGGAAAAGGTGCAGTGTCATAAACCCTTCGAGGCTGTGGCTCATGGGGCACTGGCATTTTCGCTGGGACTCAATATCGTCGATTTCATCCAGCATTCCTATGCCATTCGTTACCTCGATTCCCTCACCAAAGAACCAAAATACAAGATTATCTTTAAGGCCGGCAGTGAATATCCCAGCACAAAGCCGGTAACGTTGACCCTTTCCTCCTCCTTCCGCAATCAAAAAGCTATCGAACTGATGATGGCGGAGATTGAGCATAAGCGGATGGGACGGGTTTCCTTCGATGCCGATGGCCGCTTTTCTTCGGTGGATGACAGCAGCGATACCGTAAGGCTACTCAATTACAGTAAAAATTCGGCCAATGCCGCCGTTATTGCCAAATTGGAACCACCCGGCACCCCGCTGGATAAACGTCTGAATGTGGCTTTTTCCATCAATGCCCGCAAAGAGCTGACCGCCACAGTGCACGATAATCTCACCGGCCAGGATATTTATGTGGATATGCCGCTGGTGGCTCTGCGGTAGGGTGCGGTAGGGCAGGAGAACCGCCATTTTTGCCGCAAAATTTCCCGCAGCAGTCACTTTGCCCCTCCCATTCTATTGTTTGTTCTACTATAATAATCTTATCGATTTCTCGGGAGGAGGCCCTGCATGAAAACGACAAAAACAACCAAGGAAAAACTGGCCGGCCTGGTTCGGATCATATCCATTCCACCGGTGATGGTTACGGCCCTGCTGCTTATTTTATACTTCTGGGGGCCGCAGCCTTTCTGCCCGGTGGGGGAGCTGCTCATCACGATGCTGCTGTTGGGCTTTGTAACGGTGCTGGCCTATCCGGTACAGCCGTTGTTTCCCCGTTACCGCGGCAAGGGCCGGGAAGGACAGCGAGAATTGGCCTTTGTATTCACCGGCGTAGGTTATGCCATCGCCTTTTTATGGGCGCTGCTGGCTGGTGTTTCACCGGCCATCCGCACCATCTGTGCCGGCTATTTCTTTTCGGCACTGTTCCTTACCCTGTGCAATAAGGGGTTGCATCGCCGGGCCAGCGGCCATGCCTGCAGTGCCGTTGGGCCGCTGCTGTTTCTCATCTACTACTTTGGCTGGTGGATGCTGCTCCCCAGCGCAGTGATTGGCTGGCTGGTGGCATGGGCTTCGGTCATGCTAAAGCGCCATACTCCTATGGATTTGCTGTGGGGCGCTCTGTGCAGCGCCGCGGGTTTTGCCATTGCGGTATTGTGGTTCTAATGCGTGCCATGTAAAAGTAAAAAAGAACTCCCCCGATAATTACAATCGGAGGAGTTTTTCTTTATTTATACTTCTTGTATAATAGGCAAAATAACCGGTTTGCGGCGGGTACGGCTGGCAATAAAATCGCCCAGCTCATCCCGGATGCGCCCCTTGATGGAGGCCCAGTCGCGGAAGCCATTCAGTTTGCATTTTTCCAGGGAGTTGCGCACCACGACGGTGGCGTCGGCCATCAGGTCCTCGTTATCCCGCACATATACAAAGCCGCGGGAAACCAGGTCCGGCCCGGCCAGCACTTCGCCGGTGGCGTCATTAATGGCGCACACCACTACAATAAGGCCGTCATCGGCCAGCAGCTTGCGGTCACGCAGTACCACACTGCCCACATCGCCAACCCCCAGGCCGTCTACCAGTACGCGGCCGCTGGGCACCATCCCGGTGATCTTCATCTCCACTCCGTCGGTTTCCACCACCTTGCCAATATCGCTGATGATGATGTTTTCCTCTGGAATTCCCATGCTGGCGCCAACGCCCGCATTTTTCATCAGGTGCTTGTATTCGCCATGCACCGGCATAAAGAATTTAGGCTGAGTGAGGGAAAGCAGCAGACGGGTTTCATCCTGGCAGGCGTGGCCGGAAACGTGCACGTCGTACATTCTTTCGTAGATGACGTCAGCTCCCAGTTTCATCAGCTCGTTTACCACCTTGCCCACGCTCTTTTCATTGCCGGGGATAGGGGTGGCGGAAATAATAATGCAGTCATTGGGGCCGATTTTGATATTGCGGTGGCTGCCAATGCTCATGCGGGTCAGGGCGCTCATCGGCTCTCCCTGGCTGCCGGTTGTGATGAGCACAATCTCCTCATCGGTGTAATCTTTCAGGTTGTCGGCGTCAATCAAAATGCCATCGGGAATGGTGAGATACCCCAATTCCTGTGCAATGGCTACCACATTGACCATGCTGCGGCCAAATACCGCTACCTTGCGGTCAAATTTAACGGCCGTATCCACCACCTGTTGAATGCGGTGAACATTGCTGGCAAAGGTGGCAATAATAATCCGCTTTTCCGCCGCGCGCTTAAAGAGCTTATCAAAACTTTCTCCCACGATCCGTTCGCTGGGGGTGGAACCGGGTTTTTCTGCATTGGTACTATCGCTCAGCAGGGCCAGCACACCTTCGCTGCCCAGCTCACCAAAGCGCACCAGATCAATGGGTTCGCCGGAAATCGGGGTGAAATCCACCTTAAAATCGCCGGTAAAGACCACCAGCCCGGCCGGTGTCCGGATGGCAAGGGCGCAGGCATCGGGAATGGAATGGTTGACACGGACAAACTCGACGCTCATGGTGCTGCCGGCTTTGATGGTATCTCCGGGTTTAACGGTGTTCAGTTTGCACTGGTTCAAAATCCCGTGTTCTTTCAGTTTGCCGCTGATGAGTCCCATGGTGAAAGCAGTGCCGTAAACCGGTGCTTTCACCTGCTTCAGCAGGAAAGGCAGGGAGCCAATGTGGTCTTCATGCCCGTGGGTGATAAAGATGCCGCGGATTTTGCTGGCGTTCTTCTCCAGGTAGGTGAAATCCGGAATGACCAGATCCACACCGGGCAGATCGTCATCGGGGAAAGCAGACCCGCAATCCGCCACCAGAATATCCTGGTCGGTTTCAAAAACGGTTATATTTTTCCCGATTTCTCCCAGCCCGCCCAGGGAGATAATCCGAAGCGGCGGGCGACGGGTACCATCAGTCTTTTTTCCGCGGCGGGTGCTGCGGTTAGGCTGCTGGGCAGCGGCAGCTGCATTTTTGGGCGCATTCTGCTTAGCTGCGTCCTGTTTTTTGCCGTTTTCGGCATTGTTTTTCGGCTTGGTGCTTTGTGCTGCCTTTTGGCTTTCATTTTTGGCAGCCGCTTTGGGCTGCTGTTTCGGCTTGTTTTCCGCCTTGGCTTTGGGGGAAGCGGACTTTGCCTGTTTTGAGGCGGCTTTCTGCCCTTCGCCGGCCTTTTTGCCGCCGGCGTTCTTTGTCGGCTGCGCCGGTTTCTGCTGGGCAGATTTCGGCTGCGAACCGTTCTTTTTCGCGGCCGGTTTTTTGGCGTTTCCGGTTTTGGCAGCCGCAGGCTTTGCAGACCGTTCTCCCTCGGAGACGGTCGAAGCGGCGGCTTCTTCGCTGCGCATCACCCGCTCGATCTCCGCTGCAATTTCAGCGGCGGTTTTGGTGCTGCGGCTCTTGCGGAAATACTGCCCAAAGACCCCGTCTTTCTTTTTACGGGGTGTTTCGGCGGAAGCCGGTACATTATTCTTTTTTTCAGTCACTCGTGTACCTCCATAGGTTTTCTGTAAGATTTGGGTTAATTTATGATGGAAGACCGCCCATTCCGTTCCGACGATCTTGTGTCCAATTTATCGACAAAATTTTGCAACTTGCACAAATTTTTCATTCTGTTTTTATTATACTGCATAAATACCGTTCTGTCAAGTGGCGCCAATTTGTCCTGCCTGCATTGCTATCCCGCTTAAACTGGGCTATAATATCCTACATAGATTATAGCACAGAAACGGAGAAAAAAGCGATGACAGAGAAAAAAGAAGTGCAGCTTTTTACCGATGGTGCCTGTTCCGGCAATCCCGGCCCCGGCGGCTGGGGAGCCATTCTGAGGTATAAAGGGCAGGAAAAGGAACTCAGCGGCGGAGAGCCGATGACCACCAATAACCGCATGGAGCTGCTGGCCGCCATTGAGGGCCTTTCGGCCTTAAAGCAGCCCTGCCGTGTCACCCTTACCAGCGATAGCAAGTATCTGGTAGATGCCGTTACCAAAGGCTGGGTGTACAGCTGGCAGAAAAAAGGCTGGAAAAAGAGCGACAACAGCCCCGCCCTGAATGTAGACCTGTGGGAAAGGCTGCTGCCGCTGCTAAAGTACCACGAGGTAGAATTTGTGTGGGTGAAGGGCCATGCCGGCCACCCGGAAAATGAGCGCTGCGACCGCCTGGCGGTGGCATGGTATCAGAACTATCAGGCCGATTGTGCCGCTGAAAGATCAATATAAGCCCGGCCAAGCGCTTGAACCGCCTCGCTGCCGCCTGCCAGCTGCACGCGGCAGGCCGGGACAAAATGCGGAGCCACCGGCCCGCGGAAAATCCATCCCCGCCCGTCCGAGGTCAGACCAAGATACAGCATGGGCATCTCAGGATCTTCCCAGTCCAACCGGTACAGTACGCGGAACTTGGTTCCACTGCCGGTAAAAGTAAAGGCGTTCACGTGCGGTGTCAGCTCAGCGGCCGCCAGTATTGCCCAAAATTCCTCGGCGGCATCATCATTTATCTCGGCAGCGAATTCCCACCCTCCAAAGGAAAAATCCGAGCGTTCCATTTCGGCAAAGGTTTTATTTCCCTGCAGTTGGATGCGGATGCATTTGGTTTCGCCGCTTTTGGGCACAATCTGTTCCATGGCGGCGGAAACGGTGGGGTTTTCCGGCGTAATGCGCGCTGTGCGGGAAACCACAAAAAAGCAGGCCAGCGAAATCAGCAGAATAGCCAGTATGGTCAGGCGCCCCTGCTTCACTTTTTCGGCGGAAATCCGTCCTTTTTTTATCTGGTGCCACAGATAAAAGTTGATGCTCATGGCTGCAAGGTTAAAAATAACGATGACAACTGCCCATACGGTTCGTCCGCGCCGCAGGAAGTTATCGGCAAGGTATACGGTCACTCCCAAATTCAAAATGCAAGAAATGATTTGCTGCTCTTTTGTATAGAACCTTGTCATGTTACCTCCTTTTTGTCGAAAACGGTTTTCTCTCGCCACAATTTTAGCATAATCAATATTTTATGTAAATGCAGTCAATGATTGATTGTGAAAGATATACATCAATTTGCGATTATCTTCGTGGAATATGGATGTCACAGAATGCTTTGGTAAGGGGAATGGAGGGGATGGAAAACTTTCTTCATTCGATTTGCGAAAAAGAGAAGTCCAAATTTTCCTCCCGTTCAGGATATTTTTTTCACTTACCCTATTGCAAAATATACCGAAGTAGTATATTATGTTGCCGTAATAAAAACCGGGAACTTTTTCCGGCTCGATAGATTTATAATAAAGGAAGTGTATTACTGTGGAAAAACGCTTTGTTTATGCCGATAACGCCGCCACCACACCGGTTACGCCGGCTGTGCTGGAGGCCATGACCCCTTGGCTGATGGAGAACTATGGAAATCCCAGCAGCATTTATTCCATTGGGCGTACGGCCCGTACCGCCGTCGAAAAGGCCCGCCGTCAGGTGGCCGCGGCGCTCAATGCCGAACCGGGCGAAATTTATTTCACCGCCTGCGGCACCGAAGCCGATAACTGGGCGCTGAAGGGAAGTATGCATCGCTGGGCGGCCAAGGGCAAAAAGCACCTCATCACCGCCGCATTTGAGCATCACGCCATTCTGCACAGCGCCAAAGCGCTGGAAAAAGAGGGCTTTGAAGTAACCTATCTGCCCGTCACACCGGAAGGTCTTGTGGATCCGGCCGAACTGGAAAAAGTCATTCGTGAGGATACCGCGTTGGTTTCCATTATGCTGGCCAATAATGAGATCGGCACCGTACAGCCCATTGCAGAGCTGGCCGCCATCGCTCATGCCCATGGCGCCTGGTTCCACACCGATGCGGTTCAGGCCGTCGGTCATATTCCGGTGGATGTCAAGGCGCTGGGTGTGGATATGCTGTCCCTCTCCGGCCACAAGTTCCACGCGCCCAAAGGCGTTGGCGCCCTGTATATCAAAAAAGGCATTCTGCCCAATATCTTTATGGATGGCGGCGGGCAGGAAAAAGGCCGCCGCGCCGGCACCGAGAACCTCGCTTCCATCGTGGGCCTGGGCGAAGCCATTACCATAGCGACCGCCAATCTGGAAGAAAGCATGGCGCGGATTACGGCCATGCGGGATCGTCTCATTGATTCCCTGCTGCAGTTGCCCAAAACCCGCCTCAATGGCAGCCGGGAGCACCGCCTGCCCGGCAACCTCAATATTTCGTTCGAGGGCATTGAGGGCGAATCGCTGCTGCTGCGGCTGGATATGGCCGGCATCTGCGCTTCCTCCGGTTCTGCCTGCACCAGCGGTTCGCTGGATCCCAGCCATGTCCTTATGGCCATCGGCCTCAAGCACGAGGTAGCCCATGGCAGCCTGCGCCTGTCCCTTTCGGAACTCACCACCGAAGAAGATGTCGATTATATCATCGCCCAGGTTCCCCCCATCGTGGAGGGGCTGCGCGCCATGTCCCCCGTTTGGGAAAAAATCAAGGATCTGTAAAGGAGATTGCCTATGTATAGCGAAAAAGTTCTGGATCACTTCACCAACCCCCGCAATGTGGGAGAGATCGCAGACGCAGACGGCGTCGGCGAGGTAGGAAACGCCCGCTGCGGCGATATCATGAAAATGTATCTCAAAATCGATGGCAATACCATCACCGATGTCAAGTTTAAAACATTTGGCTGCGGCGCTGCCATTGCCACCAGCTCCATTGCCACCGAGATGATTAAAGGCCATTCCATTGATGAGGCCCTTGCTCTTTCCAACCGCGCCGTAGTGGAAGCTCTCGATGGCCTTCCCCCTGCCAAGCTGCACTGCAGTGTGCTGGCCGAGCAGGCCGTAAAAGCGGCGCTGGCCGACTATTACACCCGCCAGGGCATCGACCCCGAACCCATTGTGGGCCACGTCAAGCGCGACGTCCACGAGGGGGAGGAGGAAGGGGAGGGCTGTCCTTCCTGCGCCGCCTGTGACCGCTGATCCCGCCGCCGGCCAAAAGCCGGGGGGGATTTTTGCCAAAGCCCATCGACGTCTTTTGTATGGTTTCCCAAATTTTTTCAAATAGGTTGACATACCCGACCCAAAAGTGGTAGTCTAAATTTTACCAACAATATCCCCCCGGGGGCAATTCATGTTTGCTGGCAAACATGAACTCCTCTGTCGGGCAAAAAAGAAAAGGAGAGGATTATAGCATGAAGAAGTTTTTGGCAATGGCACTGGCGCTGCTCATGGTCTGCGTCATGCTGCCCGTCACGGCAATGGCGGAGGATGCCAATTACTGCACCATTGAGGGGATAACTGAAGTGGACGGTACGACCCTCAAGCATTTTGATACTCTTACCGCTGCAGCAAAAGCATGGCGGGAGAGCAAGGGCGTTGCAACCAGCGGTAACACATTCGGCAGTAACAATTTAGGAGGTTCTGTTGATTCCGTTGAATGGGTTATCAGCGGCGAAGTAGCGACCGGCGATGGCGAAGGTGTTATAGGCAACAACGGTGCCGGACAATCCATTCTCGGCGTCGGCTATTTTACCCCGTCCGTTACTTTTGGCAATATTAAAGTAACGGGCGTTAACGGTGCGAAGATTACCAAGACCGGTAATTCCTATCTCGTTTCTGCTCCCGGCCAAAATGTTGTTTACGAAAACATTACCTTTGTTGATACGGTTAGGATCGATAGCAATCCTGCAAATCTGACCTTTAAAAACTGCAAATTTGAAGCGGGATTGAGAATGCCTCATTCCGCTGACGATGCTAACGTAATTGTAGAGAACTGCACATTTACCGGAAACGAATCCAGCGGTTATGCCATCTTTGTGCAGGGCACCATGGCAAGCATGAAGATCAATGGTAATACGATTTCCACCTGCCAGCGTGGTATCAATGTGCAGGCGGGCAATAATGCCGTTGTTACTATCGATGGTAACACCATTAAGAATGTTACCGGCAAAAACGATAACGGCAATACTTATGGCGCAGCAATCCAGATGACCAGCGCCAAAAGCTTCACTATCACGAATAATACCATTTCCGATGTTGCCGTTAATGCATTCCACATTTTTAGTAGCTGTGCCGCTGAAAGTATCACAATCAAGGATAATTATATTGCTGCTGATTATCTTATTTGGAATGACGCAAACCTCTCGCAGGAAAAAATCATTTCCGCAGGAAATACTCTTGACATCAAATACTCCGGCAAGGCAATGACGAAAACCGGTGTGATTGAGTCTTCCACCACCATCAATGGTACCATGGTGGAGCATCCCATCATCATCTACACCCCCGTCAGCAGCCCGGTGTTCCTCTCCGGCGCCAACCAGACGGTAGCCCCCGGCTCCGCTGCCACCTTCCGCATCGATAAGGAATTCAGCGAGCTGCAGTCCGTTGCCGTTGACGGCGTAACCCTCGATAAATCCAACTACAAGGCCTGGTCCGGCAGCACCTATGTGGAGCT
>DMMB01000085.1:0-128 GCA_003453215.1 Oscillospiraceae bacterium
CCAAACGCTCATCGAAAGCGGCGTCAAAATCTACGAATATCAACCCGGCTTCATCCACGCCAAAATGTGCCTCTGCGATGACGATGCCGCTATGGTCGGCACCGCCAATCTGGATTACCGCAGTCTGT
>DMMB01000085.1:313-2183 GCA_003453215.1 Oscillospiraceae bacterium
GTGGGCACCATCAATCTGGATTACCGCAGTCTGTACCTTCACTACGAAAACGCAGTGCTGCTGTACCACACCCCCGTCACCGCCGATATCAAAAAAGACATCGAAGAAACGCTGGAAAAGAGCCGGCTTATCACCATCGAAGAACTCCGCAGCAAACTGCGCGGCACCAGCCTGCTGTGTGCTCTGCTCAAGCTGCTGGCTCCGCTTATGTAACACTGTTTGGAGCATTTTCTATTTATTCCCCACCAACCAAAAAAGAGACCCCCGACAGGGTCTCTTTTTTCGTCTTTTTATTATAGTTCACAGTTCCGCTATGTCATCGTCCTCGTGGTTTTCTTCCGGCTGTTCCGGTTCCATCGGTGCATCGGGCTCCATCGGCTGCTCTATAGCCGGTTCTTCGGCCGGGCGCTCTGTGCTCATGCCCTGTTCCTCACGGGCCTGGTAATAATCCTCCGGCGCCACATCATCAATAATCAGCTTATCCGGATCGGAAACATCCAGCTTTTTCTGCCCCAGCAGGTAATCCTCAAAGAGGTACCGGGCCATCATTGTAGAAGCCACCGTTACATAGGGCACCACATACAGCAGCGGCAGCACCAGGCAGCCCAGCAGGTACCACGGCAGGAAGGAAAGATAGAACCCGACAATCTGCCAGCGGCGGCCCTTGGTCAGCGCAACCGAAAGGCGGGTTGCCTCTTTTACTGTATAGTAGTACCGGTCGCACAGCAGCAAGCTGGCCGCCATGTACCGCGCACTGAACCACCAGGTAAAGGGCAGCACCACCAGCAACAGCACCGCGCCAATCATCACCAGCGGCACCCCCAGCGAGCGGTTTTCCCACAGGTTGGCCATACCCACCGTTATCATCGCCGTCGGAATCGCCTCCACCGCGATGGTAAACAGTCCGGTCTTTACCAGCACTGTAATCCGCAGCCACACGCTGCGGTACCACGCCGCATTATCAAAGGCCCAGAACATCTCCCCAATGGCGTTGCTCCGTCCATCGGAAAGTTCCAGCGCCCAGTTGGTTACTCCCAGTGCCAGCGGCGCCATAATGCACATCTGGATCAGCGAAAGCAGTACGCTCAGCAGCACCTCATACCAGGTAGCGCCGGTTCCCTCCACCAGCCATTCGGCATAACCGCCGCGCAGCAGGTCAATGCTGATCTCCACCCGCTGGCAGCCCAAAGCGGAAAAGATGGCGTTATCCAAAGCCCCCAGCACCGCACTTACCGCCACCATAATCAAAAAGATCAGGATGGCCCGGCCCCAGTTGTTCTTCAGGCATTTTTTCGCATTAAACTTAATCGCCTTGTTCAAAGTCATCGTTATCATCCTTTCTTTTCGTTCCCGGTCTCACAGGCCGTTGTTGCGCCATGCGGCAGAATACCCGCCACCTCCATCAGGTGGTCGTTCTGCCAGATCTGCGGGTGTACAAAGCAGGTAAAACCGCGTCCTCCGCTGGTTTTCCAGAACTGCAGCGGCTGCCGCGGCAATCCCAGTGTAGACATCAGCGTGGCAATCACGCCGCCATGCGTTACCACCGCCGCCTCAAAGATTTCATTCTGCGCCATGTAGTCAATCATAGCCGCTGCCGCCGCCTGAATACGGATCAGGAATTCTTCTCCGCTTTCCCCCTCCGGAGGCTTTCGAGTGTGGGAATCGGCCAGCCACCGGCCAAATTCCGGGTCGTCCTTCAGTTCCTCCAGGCTTTTGCCCTCATAGGCGCCAAAGTCCATTTCTGCCAGTTCGTCCACCACCATCAGCCGGCTTTCGGGGTATAGGAAGTCCGCCGTTTGCAGGCAGTGCGGCAAGGGACTGCTGAATACCACCTCCACCGGGGGATATTCGTATTCCCGCCGCAGCGCCA
>DMMB01000085.1:2373-11052 GCA_003453215.1 Oscillospiraceae bacterium
CCGCAGCGCCAGCAGCTCGCCTATTCCTTCGGCCGAAAGTTCGGAAGCGGTGCGCCGGCCCATATATACGCCCTGCCGCTGGTGTTCGGTGCGGCCATGCCGGATAAAGTGCAGTACATAGTTTTTCATGCCTGCCCTCCTTTGCGGTTTCATCTCCAAATTTCTATGGTATTATATCATAGTTTTACCATAAAAGGAACTCCTCATTATTAAGTATCACAAAATTTCGGGTCTTTTCTGATGGGTTTTTACAAACTTTAAAGAATATTCCATTTCTTCGACATTTTTTGTTTACAAACGCCGCTTTCCCCATTATAATGATTTATACTATCTGTAATAATGTTAGATTTGAGGTGTACGCCGTGGCCGCGGAATTTTCCCGTTTGCTCACTTTATTGAGAAAAGAAAAAGGCATCAGCCAAAAATATGCTGCACAGCAGCTCGGGGTCTCTCAGGCCCTTCTTTCCCACTACGAAAACGGGATTCGGGAATGCGGTCTTGATTTTTTGGTGCGTGCTGCCGATTTCTACGGGGTCTCCTGCGATTATATCCTGGGCCGCACCCCGGATCGCAATGGACTTACCCTCACCATAGAAGAATTGCCGGAAAGCGATGCCGCCGGGAAAGAAAACAGCTACCGCAACGGCGTGCAGTGCACCCTCAATAAAAAGCTGATTACCAATTCCCTTAATATTATTTTTGATCTGCTCAATCGCAGCGGCAGCCGCTCCCTGGTCACCGAAGTCAGCGATTTTCTGATGCTTTCGGTTTACCGCGCATTTCGTATTCTGCATGGCGCCAATGAAAAAAATCAACCCGCCATGTTCAAGCTGAACCGCCTGACGGCTCACCCCTATTCTTCGGCCATGATGCAGGTCTGCCAGGCTAATGCCGAGCAGATCGCCGCCGGAAAGCCCGCCGATGGCATGGATCCCATCGCCCATCCGGAAGCCCTGGCCCTTTCTACCGAAAGCCTCAGCCGGGATTATCCGCTGTTTGCCACCTCCCTGCTCAATCTTGTAACCAATGCAGAAAAGCGGGTGCTTTCCATGCAGGCCCCGGAAGAACACAAATAACAGCTTATTTTCTCCCCTCTGTCCTTTGGGCGGAGGGGGTTCTTTTTTCTCCTTATTCCCTGCATTACGCAGAAAAATTAGCCTTGTGACATAGAAAAAATCCGGATTATCATTTATTTTCCCTGCTATCCCATTTATCCTGTTCCGTATCTTAGGAACAAATCCGGCGAAACAAAAGAGCAAAATTGTCGGCTGTCCTGTTCTTATCTTTTTGCCGCGGGCCTTTCGGCGGAGCCGCAACACCCCCTCCGGGGGCGTTCCCCGCACCCTTTGGGTGCAGGGCGCCGGGCTTCGCCCGGCGGCGGCTCCGCCACCCGGCAAGAGGCAACCTTTTGGAAAATGTCCTCGCGCGCACGCCCATACACCTGCGGGCGCACCGAAGCGCGCCTGCATGCGATACGTTTTATTCTCCTTTTTTCCTGCTGCCGGTCCCGTAGAAATTTTCCTTTTTTTAGCCCGCTCGAATTTACACCCCGTTCATTGACAGGCCGCTGGAAAAAGACTACAATAAATAGTGGTAGATTGGGGATTTGTACCCCATAGAAAGGAGGAATCGCCACGAAAAAGTTCCTTTGCACTTTGGCTTTGGGCGCCGGCTTTTTGCTGGGCCTTACCGGCTGCGATCTTTACCAGCCCGATGTGGATTCCCTCCTGACTCCCCCCGTCCTTTCCGAGCTGCAAACCGAAGTGGATGAAGCCCTGCGGGATGTTGTCGGTCAGGAGCTGCGGCTGTGCTACCCGGCCGGCGGCAACTATCGTTCCCCCTATATTTTTGCCGATCTGGATGGCGATGAGGAGGACGAGGCCGTTGTCTTTTACACCGTAGAGGATGAGCCGCTGGTTTATCTGCAAATTCTGGATAAAACCAATGGCCGTTGGCGAGCCTATAATGCCCTGCCCGGCACCGAAGGAGAAGTCCTTTTTGTCGATTTCCGGCACCTTTCCGGCGATGGCACCACCGACCTGCTGGTGGGCTGGCGAGAGCCCGACCGGGAATTTGATACCCTGTACCTTTACCGGTATCAGGAAAATACCCTCACCGAAGAGTTCCATGTCAGCTGCGACGGCATGGCCATTGCCGATTGGGACAACGACGGCCGCGAAGAGCTCATTGCGGCAACGCTGGATAGCGGCGTCACACTGCAGCTCATTGGCTGGGGCGGCAGCGGCATTTCGGTGCTGGATTCCGCTTACAGCTCCCTGCGGCTGCAGAGCATTGCCGATGCCGTCACCGGACAGATTGCGCCGGAACTGCCCGGCACCATTTTCTCCGGTCGCATCAATATCGATATGACTGCCTCCCTGCTGGTAGGGGTGCAGAATGGCCGACTGGTACTGCCCCAGGAGGAAAGCGGGGTTGGCTACAATGGCAGCTATTGCTATTCCGGGGCGGCCCCGACCGATATTAACGGCGATGGGATTTTGGAACTGCCCTGGAGTACGGCGGTTCCCGGCACTTTGGCCGAACTGAACCGGGAGGAAACCCGCTACTTTACCGAATACCGTACCCTGCAGGACGGCATTTATACCACCACCGATGTTTGCTACCAGAATACCGCCGACGGCTGGCGGCTGGTTCTGCCGGCGGCGCTGTATGACCAGTACCGAATGGGAACCCTGACGCTGAGCCGACAGGCCGAAACCCGGGAGGTTATCTTCTACCGGTACACTGGCACCCTGGGGGACCACAGCGAAGAATATCTCCGGATCCGGACAGTGGCGACGGCAGATGGCAGCGCCCCGGAGGACAGCCGCTACACCCTGCTGACTTCCCGCGGCCAGTTTGCCTACTATGCACTTATCCCCGGCGGCAGTTCCCTTGCCCTCAGCAGGGTGGAACAGGGCTTTTCCCTTTTGGAATAAGCCGCCCCAGCAAAAACCAATTTCCTTATTTGAGGCTGATATACAAGGAGGTAACCATTTATGGCAGCACCCCGTAAAATTTTAATCTGTGAGGACGAAGACGCCATCCGTGAATTTGAGGTCATCAATCTGCAGCGCAGCGGCTACGAAGTGGTGGACGTCTGCTGCGGCGAGGACGCTATCCGCGTTTTTGATGAGCAGGGCGACAGCTTTTCGGTCGCTATTCTGGATATTATGATGCCCGGCATCGACGGCTTTACCGTCTGCAAACACATCCGGGAAACCAACCATACCCTTGGTATCATCATGCTTTCGGCCAAAAGCCAGGAAATGGACAAGGTAAATGGCCTGATGCTGGGGGCCGATGACTACATCACCAAGCCCTTTAGCCCCAGCGAACTGGTAGCCCGGGTAGATGCCGTTTACCGCCGGGTAAGCATGAGCAGCGCCAGGCAGGAACCGGAAAATGAACTGCGTTCCGGGCCGTTCCTGCTTAATATCCGCAGCCGCAGCCTGACCCGCGACGGACAGAAAATTGACCTGACCCAGGTGGAATTTCAGCTGATGGAACACTTTATGCGCAACCCCAATGTGGCGCTGGACCGCAACAGCCTGCTGACCACCGTATGGGGGGACAGCTACTTTGGCGATGATAAAATTGTGGACGTTAACGTTCGCCGGCTGCGCATGAAGATCGAGCCGGAACCCAGTAATCCCAAATACCTCACCACCGTATGGGGATTTGGCTACAAGTGGGTGGAATAACCATCCGTTAAAACCGCTCAATCCGTTTAATCCGTTTCATTTATTTCATCGATGGGAAAGGAGGAAACACCATGGCGCCACGCAGCAGCATTACCAAACGGTGGTTACTGAACAGCTTTGGTATTATCGTTGTCATTATGGTAGCGATGGTCATTGGTGTTTCCGCCGCCATGCACTCCTTCTACTACAACAGTGCCTCCCAGTACATCCGTACCCGGGCCGCCGCCATGAGCGCCCAACTGGAAAGTGCCGCCGCCGACGCCGGCAGCGACTTTAATGCCCGGCTGTATGAACTGGTACAGGATTTTGAATACAAAGACCGGATAGAACTGATGGCCATTGACAGCGAAGGAACCGTGTTCCTTACTTCCAGCGGTTTTTTGCCGCAGGATACCGCCATGCCCGACCTGGCTGACGCCCAGTTCAATAATGGCACCGGCTCCTTTACCGGACGGTGGGACGGCCAGAAAATTATGGCCGTAACGGTGCTTTCCTCCCTTTCCGGAGAGGATCTCCTTGGCCTGCGGTATGTGGTCTCCATGCAGGCCATCGACCGGCAGCTGACCCTGATTACGGTATTTGCTTCGCTGGTGGCGCTGGCCATATTGCTCTTTGTGCTGTATACCAGCAGTTATTTTATGAATTCCATCATTGTCCCGGTGGGCGAAGTGAGCCGCACCGCCCGGCAGATTGCCCAGGGCGACTTTGATGTGCGGCTGGACACCCACAATGACGATGAAATCGGCCAGCTGTGCGCTTCCATCAATAATATGGCGGAAGAACTGAGCAACGCCGAACAGGTAAAAAACGATTTTATCTCTTCGGTGAGCCATGAACTGCGTACCCCGCTGACCGCCATAAGGGGCTGGGGCGAAACACTGCTGAGCGACGACGATCTGGACTCGGAAACCCGGCGGAAAGGGATGCAGGTGATCATGGGCGAAACAGAGCGGCTTTCCCAGATGGTGGAGGAGCTTCTGGACTTTTCCCGCATCCAGGGCGGCCGCATGGTGCTGAGCCGGGAAAATGTAGACCTGGCGGCAGAGCTGGGCGATGTGGTGCTGATGTACACCGAACGAGCCCGCCGGGAGAACAAAACCCTTCTGTATGAGGAGCCGGAAGGCATTATTGTGGTGTATGCCGACCGCAACCGGCTGCGGCAGGTCTTCATTAACATACTGGATAACGCCATTAAATACTCCGACAGCGGCGACACCGTAAAAGTGGAACTGACCACAGCCGGCGGCAGCGCTGTGATTGCGGTGGCCGATACCGGAATCGGCATAGCGCCGGAGGAGCTGCCGAGAGTAAAGGATCGTTTTTACAAAGGGAAATCCTCCCGCCGCGGGTCCGGCATAGGGCTGGCGGTGGCCGATGAAATCATCAATATGCATGGCGGCAGCCTGAAGCTTACTTCCCGCAAGGGAGAAGGCACCACCGTGACCATTACCTTGCCGCTGGCAAGGGGATAAGAAAGGAAATAACAAACCCATATGGCAGAAAACAAAAAGAAAACATCCATCGGAGGACAAGCCCTGATTGAGGGCATTATGATGCGGGGGCCGTTTCTTTCCAGCATGGCCACCCGGCTGCCGGATGGCAGCATTGGCCTGGAAACCTGGGACACCTACAAAGGAAATACCGTCCACTGGACCCGCAAAGTGCCGTTTATCCGCGGCATCTTCAATATGGTGGATTCCATGGTGACCGGTTACAGCTGCCTGATGAAGAGCGCAGAAAAAGCCGGTGTGGAAGAGGAACCGACCAAATTTGACAAGTGGCTGGAAAAAAAGCTGGGCGATAACATGATGAAGGTGCTGGGCGGCATTTCCGTCGTATTGGGAATTGTGCTGGCCGCAGTACTGTTTATCCTTATTCCTACCGGGCTTTCTTCCCTTTTAAAGCCGCTCTTGGGCGCAGGCATCGGGCTTTCGCTCATAGAAGGCCTCATTAAGGTCATCATTCTGGTAGGGTATATGGCGCTGTGCAGCCGCATGAAAGAAATTCACCGGGTTTTTGAATACCATGGCGCTGAGCACAAATCCATTGCCTGCTACGAAGCCGGACTGCCGCTGACAGTAGAAAATATCCGCCCGCAAAGACGGTTCCACCCCCGCTGCGGCACCAGCTTCCTGTTCCTGGTGGTATTTATCTCCATCATTGTGGGGTCTTTTATCAGCTGGGAAAACCCGGCCATAAGAATGCTGATTAAGCTGCTGCTGATTCCCGTCGTAGTGGGCATCAGCTATGAACTGATTAAGCTGGCCGGACGTTCCGATGGCGTGCTGACCCGGATTATTTCGGCGCCCGGAATGTGGCTGCAGCATATTACCACCTGCGAACCGGACGATGGCCAGATAGAATGTGCCATTGCTGCACTGGAAGCCGTAATCCCGGAGGATGAAAATGCCGACCGCTGGTAAAGGCAGCTACCGAACCCTGCTGCGGCAGGGGGAGCATCTGCTGCGGAGGCGCGCCAGACCGGACCCCTGTGAGGATGCGGCTACCGATGCTTTTTTGCTGCTGGAAAAGGTAAGCGGGCTGAACCACACCAACTACCCCCTGAAGAAAGACGAACCCTACACCGCGGCGGAACGGGAAGCCTATTTGGCGCTGCTGCGGCGGCGGGCCGCGGGCGAACCGGTGCAATATATTTTGGGCGAATGGGACTTTATGGGGCTGGACTTTAAAGTAGGCCCCGGGGTGCTCATTCCCCGGCCGGAGACGGAACAGCTGGCGGAAGCGGCCATTGCCTTTTTGCAGAAGCGGCCAAAACCGCGCGTACTGGAGCTTTGCGGCGGGAGCGGATGTATTGCCATCACGCTGGCAAAAACGCTGCCTGCAGCCGATATAACGGTACTGGAGCTAAGCCCGGAGGCTATGGGCTACCTGGTGGAAAATAAAGCCCGGCATGGTGCGGAACGCGTGACCGCCATTCCGGGAGACGCCCTCTCCCCTCCCCCGGAAATCCAGGGGCCATACGATGCTATCCTAAGCAACCCGCCCTACATTGCACGCCGGGAGCTGCCAACCCTGCAGCGGGAGGTACAGCAGGAACCGGCCATGGCGCTGGATGGCGGAAGCGATGGGCTGGATTTTTACCGCGGGTTCAATGGCATCTATCCCTCCATGCTGGCTCCCGGCGGGCTGCTTCTGTATGAGATTGGCGAAGAACAGGGCGAGGCGGTGGCCGCGCTGCTGCGTCAGGCCGGGTTACAGCGGGTCGCTATCCTGCCGGATCTATACGGCCAGCCGCGGAATGTGCTGGGCTATGCCCCGGATGAAAACTGAAAACAGGCAAAAATAAATCCCCCTGTATGCAGCCATTTCCCTGCATCTGGGGGTTTGCCGTTTTATTAAGATATTTTTTGTCTGCGTCTTATGAGGCGAGATCCAGCAGTTTCTCCTTTACATCGGTATAATGAACATGGCTGTATACATCGAGGGTGACGCCGGCCGAAGCGTGCCCCATGAGGTACTGCACACTTTTGACATCCAGCCCGCGGCGAACCAACCCGGTACAAAAGGTGTGGCGCAGAATGTGCGGGGTGAGCGCCGCAATGGGCAGGGCGCCGCTTTGCTTATAGCGCCGATGGACATTGCGGAAAATGCGGTCAAAATCGACGCCATGCAGGGGGCGGGTGCCATTCAGGCAGGGAAATAAAAAATACTGCCGGTGACCGATGACCTCGCAACGGCCAAACCCGCGGGCAACAGATATTCTGCGCTGAAGCGCTTCCACCGCCGGGGCGGTAAGGGGAATTTTTCGGCAGCTCTTTTCGGTCTTGGGCGGCGCCCAAACCATACCGCCCTGCTCCGGCGAATAGTAAACCTGATGATCGACCTGCAAATAACCGCTGTGCAGATGAATATCCTCCACTGTAAGGCCGGCGCACTCCCCGGCCCGCAGACCGGTATGTAGCAGGATCACGAACAGATCGCGGTAGCGGCGGCAGTAGGAATCGGTTTCCATAAAATCCAGCAAAGCCGTCTGCTGTTCCATCGTGAGGGCCTCCCGCTCCTTTTTGGGCTCCCGCTGGAGAAAACTGAGCCGAAACGAAAAAGGATTCCAGCCGGCACAGCCCTCCTCCACCGCATTTTTAAAGACCGAGGAAAGCAGCGAGTGATCGTTGCGGATGGAATCGTAGGAGAGGCCGCCCTGCTGCAGACGGGTAAAATACAGCTTGCAATCCCCTACTGTAACATCCTTTGCCTTGCGGTTCCACAGTTCATCGGCCTGCAGGTGCGCGATGGTATTGCGGTAGCTGCGGCGGGTTCGCTCCCGGAGATTGGGGCGCAGCAGCATATGGCGCTCCACCAGCTGGCCTATGGTGGCGCTGCCCCCGGCAGTCAGCCGGCCAAGCAGCCTTTGACGAGTGATTTCCTCCTCCTTTTTCCGCAGCTCTTCCAGGGTTGGCGCATACCGGGTACGGCGCTGGCCTCCCTCACTCCAACGGAACTGGTAGCTGCCATCGGGGCGTTGGCTTTCACCGGTGTGCAGCACCCGGCCGCGGTGATCCTTGCGTTTTTCGGTCTTTTCGACCTTTTCACTTTTTTCGATTTTTACAGTTTCTTGCATACACATAAACTCCTTTCTTCACGACATAATTCGTCGTTCTTCCCCATTTTACACGT
The DNA here is from genome assembly GCA_003453215.1 of Oscillospiraceae bacterium. Taxonomy (GTDB): domain Bacteria; phylum Bacillota; class Clostridia; order Oscillospirales; family Ruminococcaceae; genus Angelakisella. The sequence continues at coordinate 10,713 of DMMB01000085.1, forward strand.
TTAGGGGATGTTTGGGGAGGGGGTTTGGACACTTACACCAATTTGTAGAGAAAAAAGGAGCCTGAATTTTTCCAGTTTGATACAGATTACAAAGCGGTAACACCGTTTTGTATCTATTCTTCTATTTTATGGGCTGATTTGGACAAATTTAGGCGAAAATGAAGCCCAAAACGTTGTGATTTGTGGTTGGCAGGTGGGGAAAATGGCGCCCGCTCTACACCAGATTTTTGCCCCACTTACACCACTTTTTACACACAAATTTAGGGGTGGGTGGTGTAAGAAAAGCGGCGGGAGAGCGCTTATTTTCTGGGGTTTTACCCTTTCGTGTGATTATAGGAGG
>DMMB01000085.1:11297-12450 GCA_003453215.1 Oscillospiraceae bacterium
TGGTTTGCACCATGGCTATGGCTGTTACCGTTGGCGGCGGTGATCCCTACGCTGCAACCGTTCCCAGTTCCTTTAGTAAGGATACCACTCTGTTTGACATCACCCCCGGTTCTCAGCTCGTTTTCGAGGCTACTGAACTTTACAAGGCTGGTCTGAAGGTTACCGCTCCTTATACCGATAAGGATGGCAACTTCATTCCCGAGAAGAACTTTGTTGAATTCGCTTTTGCTGCTGGTGCTGACCTCATCGCCTCCAAGGGCTGGGTTAAGACCGGTGCTGGCACTGGCGTTGCCGACTATAAGTATGTTGTAACCCTCAAGAAGGACGACAACAAGCTGCTGGACAACAAGGCTGACCTCGTCATCAACTCCATTACAGCTTCTGTCTATGGCAACTCTGCCAAGAACGAGTGGAAGTATGTTAATTCCAATGGTGAATACGCTCATCAGGGCGCTGTTATTGGCGAAATGCTGACCAAGATTGAGAGCGGCGTGGCTGGCGGTCTGGCTTTTTCCAAGGGCCCGATCACTGGTACTCAGTGGCTGTCTAAATTTGATGTTGGTTATGCTCCCAACTATCTGGAGCTGATTGAGACCGAACCCAAGACCACTCTCGTAGCTGTTCCTACTTCCTTTGGCGGCAAGATGGTCGTTAAGGCTGGCCTTGACAAGGATGGTAAGACCATGACCAAGGGTATCCTTGATCTGTCCGATACCACTGACAAGATTTATGTTAATGTTGAAGTTAAGCATGGTGATACTTTCTTCATGGCAGGTACTCAGACACTGTCTACTGCTGCCAACGCTAAGCTGAACCGCAATATTGCTGACAATGGTGCTAAGCTGAAGGCTGTCTATGACAACTACTATGTTTCTACTGCTGCTGCTATCTCTATCGATAATGCTGCCGGCTACAAGCTGTATGCAGTTGACACCGTTACTGGTGACGCTACCCTCATCCCCACCACCACCGATGCTAAGGGCATTACCACCGCTAAGGTTAACACTCTGGGTTATATGGTTTTGGTTGACGGTACTCTGACCGCTACTGCTGCTCCCGCTGGCACCACCACCAACCCCGGCACCGGCGCTAACGACGTTGTTGGCGTAGCCGCTGCTCTGGCTGTTGTCGCTCTGGTTTCCGGCGCTGCCAT
>DMMB01000050.1:0-11718 GCA_003453215.1 Oscillospiraceae bacterium
AGCGACCTTTTTCGACAGGCTGAAATTCCCCGGCCAAAGCCGGGGAATTTTACTGTGTATTTTCTGTGTACTTTGATTGCAAAAAAGCGCAAAAAACTGGCAATAAACGCAAAGTACAAAAAGCCTGAAAACCTGCATAAACAAAGGAAAAACCCGCATTTCTGCGGGTTTTTCTTTGGCGGAGATGGAGGGATTTGAATTATGTTCCAGATTTTTGCTGATCCCAAAACGCACGGTCAATTTCGTTCAATCGGTTCCGTGCTTCATCGAGCATAGACTGTCGAATGTGGGTGTAGCTGTCCGTAACGGCATAAGACGAGTGCCCCATCATTTCCTGAATTACTCTCGGGTCGATACCGGCTTCCTTGCAGTTGGTCGCGAAGCTGTGCCGTAATTGGTGAAAGGTCGTTGAGCACTGGACATATCCATGACCTTTGCGGGGTTGAGCCATACCGTGTCGGACGCAAAATGCCTGCCAGCCCTTTTCAACCTGATGGCAGCGCAGCAGCGTTTTCCCGTCAAAGGAAAAAACATAATCATTCGGATTGCCGACGAATTTTCCGGACAGACTATGGAGGAGGACCTCCTGAAGGTCTGTACCGTCTGCGGAAAAGACTATGCGGCAGAACGGCAAAAGCGAATAGCACAGGATGCCAGAGCAGACTATGCCAGGCTGAAGGCCGACGCCGGCCGGAAGGGCGATAGGATTATTTATCGTGTGGTGGATGAGATGCTGTATCTGCAGCTCCGGCAGTCTAAACTGCCAATGGCTGCGTTCCCGAAGGACGCCGCTTACAATGTGGCTTTTATGGAAAGCAAGCTGAAACGATACGAACAAATCCTGCGGGAGGCCTCGATGCAGCAGGAGCAGCAGCGAAGGAGCGAACTTCATAACGGAGGCCGGGAAAACTAATACGAGCAGCAATTTCTTGATAATATCATAAAAAGGCAACTTTCAACAAGAGACGGACCTCCCGTATTTAATATCCAAGGGAAGGACGCAGCCTCCGAAAGACCACGCCCTTGCCCCTGGCAGGAATGGTGCTTTTGTGTTGCCGTAGGTACAGCTTACCCGTTCTCGGGGACAAATTTTAAGGTGAAGACAGAATAATTGCTGCTTTTTTCAGCTCTGGTCGTGCGCTCGGCTACCACAACTCCCGCCTCTGCATCCAAGGTGAAGAAGTTGAGCATCAACGAGTCCTCCGTCCAGTTTTCAAGATCGGAAGCGGAGAAAACCACCTTCCCTGCGGCGGTATCGTACACCTTCAGGACGAAATCCTGACAGAAAATAATGTATCTGCCGTCGTAGATATTGCAGTCCACTACACCGGTGCCGACATCGACCTTTTGCGGCTCGGTCTCACCGGCAGCCATGGTATAAAGCTGTTCATCATCAGCCCATACCAAACGCTTTCCGTCAAAGGCGTAGTTCTTCGGCTGCGCAGATACCGTCACCAGCTTTTGCTCGGTACCGGTTCCCAGCTGGTAGCCGATGATGTCAAAGCCGTTATCGACCCGCCGGAGATAGGTGATATAGCCGTTATTGACGGGGAAATCAGAGAACGCCCCGGAAACGATATTGGTGGAGGCAAGCGTGGTGATCTCGCCGGTGGCGCAGTTATGGGATTTGAGCACAAGCGGCTTATCATCGGAGACGCCGTTTTCACCGTCGTATTCGGCCCATACCACATAGCGGCTATCGGATGACATGGCCTCGATGAACTGATAGCCGGTCGGAGGGGCATACACCGTTTCGGTGCTGCTGCCGGAAAGATCGGTTTTCAGTAAATGCATAGATCTTTTGCCGCTTTCATCCGGCACCAACCCAAGCCAATAGACCGTGTCACCCACAAGCCTTGCATCAAATGCATAGCCGGAAAGGTTGGTTTCCTGCTGCGAGATGAGCTGATAGACGAAGGCGTTGTTATGGGCGGGATCATACCCGGAGCCGTCGCTTTCGATCACAAGCAGCCGGGAGTCATTGTGCGAAGGAATGGCCAAAAACTGCTTCTGCGGCAGGGAGTATTCCGCTTCCTCCATACGGTAGGCGGCCTGCACCTGCGGCGTGTTATGCGGGTCTGGCGAGGGATCATCTGGCGTGGGCGGGCTATTTTGACAGGCGCCAAAGCAGCAGATGAATATAAGTGCGAGGATCAAAGATAGTATTTTCTTCATATAGCCTCCTATCAAATGCAAGCTGTTCTATTGCGATTACTCCGAACACCAAATAATATTTCCACCGTACCCATTATCCCAGATGGCGTTCAAAACGGTATTGACACTTTCGGTATAGGTGGTAGAGATGGAGGTATAGTAGTTTGGATCAACAATCCCGATCGTGTTGGATGTTGTATTCAAGGAGTTCGCATTAACGAGTGTTGGTTGGCCGATTTGGTTTGATCGTTTAACAACTGCATTGGACTCACCCCCTTCACTTTATATAACCACTTGACGAAAAGAAATGTTACATACCAAACGAGTCTTATTACTGGCGAAACGAGGGTATATATGACTCTTTACCCGAAGACCATGGATTCCTACACTTTAAGTGCTGTGCAAGTTTGAACAAATAGTGGTGCGTTATGGATAATCACATTGAAAAGTGTCGAACCAATTTGAATCGTATCCCATCCATTGCGTGGATTGTCATCATTGTAATACTACTTGTGCTAATGATATCGATAAATCGGCAAGAGGCCGAAAAGCTACCACTGTCACAGTCGGCCGGTTTATACCAATCTGATACGGCAGTGTCAGCAAAAACATATTACAATGCGCAGCTCTTCGCCGATGGAAACTATGAGATTTCCCGCGTGGAAAGAAAGGAAGATGGCTCCTCGACAGAGACTGTCATTTCCAAAGGAGTTTATACCGCAATCCCATATGGCTGCTTAATGGAAGATATTGAGACCGGAAAATGGCAGGCAATCACTCTTGATACGACCGGCTTTTACTGGATTGATCAAGAGTTGAACCAGCTGACACATTTTAGTCAGTATGCTTCCTATGGAACACCATAACTAATGTTTGGCCATCAAATGGACTTCTTCCAGCTGAAAGAAGATATCATATCTTCCAAGGCCCCCATGCTGGTTTCAGCATGGGGGTAACAGTTGTAACATGAGCGAAAGATAATGATAGAAAAATCCGGTGTTCAAGTTGAACAAGAAAAGACTGGTATTAATAATAAGCGCCTTCCGGTAGTGGCATCGCATCCGGAAGGCTTCTCTCTTTTCATTATTCAACTTAAACAAGAATACCATTGACAACCAATAAATTGTAAGCTAAAATAATAGCATAAAAGAAAATACACCCTGCGGGGTGGGGAAGGCCGGCAAGCCTTCCGCCACCCATCTTTGTGATCCCAACGCGATCACGCAGACTTTATACACGAGAGTGCCGTATCTTCGTGCTTATCATAGCACGATGGAATACCAAAAGTCAAGCGTATCGTTTCCACAGAGAACGGGGGCTTGGCTTTTCTTTTTGCTCCATGTGTCAGAACCTTGAAAAAACCATGACCGCGGGCCATGTACCAGATAGCCCGCTGCAACCGGAACCCATTTGCACATGATGGCTCCGGAAGCCCGTTAGTAGAGCACAGAACGCTGACGGTGGTATTTTGGCATAGTCGAAGCAGAAAAAGATACCTTTGTTGCCACAAGGAGCTTGCCATGACCCTATCAGCAATAGGAGAGCGGGCCGGCAGCAGAAACGGGGATGAAAGACAGATCAGGGAAAAGGCGTGTGTTGCGCCGGCGTCCGGATCCTCTGGCCAAACTATTCTGCACCCTGCGACACTAAAAAATATTTTCTTACCGCTTTTACGACTTCTTTAGTTATGCACCATTAGCGGGAGATCACAAATATCTTTGCGATTTCCCGCTATGGTACATATGGCGGAGATGGAGGGATTTGAACCCTCGCGGCACTTTCGCACCCTACTCCCTTAGCAGGGGAGCCCCTTCACCACTTGGGTACATCTCCAAGGGCTACGAATTTCGGTCGGAGGTGTTGGCGGAGAGGATGGGATTCGAACCCATGGCTCTATCGAGTCACTGGTTTTCAAGACCAGCTCCTTAAACCGCTCGGACACCTCTCCACGGCTTTATATCGTACTCCAGTATATTATCATATCGGTGGTGGGTTCGTCAAGTGAAAATTTGCTGTTATTTTTGCCGGGTGGGGGTAAGGGCTGTTCCGGTATAGTAATGCAGCAATATTTCCTTGTAGCTTTTTCCCAGCTGCGCCATGTACTGTGCCCCGGCCTGAGAAAGCCCAACGCCATGTCCATAGCCCAGTACATCAAATGTAAACAGTTCATTTTGATACTCTACGGTAAAGGCGGTGCTGCGCAGCCCCAGCAGGGTGCGTAACTGCTGCCCGGTCAGTACACGGTCACCGGCCTGCACTGCCGTAACATATCCCGCTTCGCTGCGGGCGAGGATTTTCAGCCATTCTGCCGGCCTTTGCCCGGTAAGGATGGACTGGGAGGTCAGCTTTTTCCGCAGTTCGGCAGTGGGAATGGTGACGGTGCTGTGATACCCGGCGGCTTCCTGATCCCAGCGGCTATCGGCGGGAATGAGATAGGGAAGAGAACCCTCCCACACATTTCCGGCATCTTCGGTGGTTTGCCCGGCGCTGATGGCAAAATATGCCGCCACAATGGGCTGCCCCTCATAGGTGATGAGATACTGCATGGCTTTTTCGGCGGCTTTGGTCACTTTTTGATGATATTCTTTGTAGTGATCGCCCCACATAGTTTTCATGGTATCTTCGGTGATATAGCCCAGCCGCTTGGAGGGATCGGCCGAAAAATCGGCGCCCTTCAGTTCTTCCGGGGGATCGGCCCGGCGCAGAGCCGCCAGATAGTGCGCATTGGTGTAGGCGGCCATTCCCTGCGCAATGAGGGCGTCCTCTTCATAGGAGGCCGGCATTTCCGCTGCAATGGCTCCGGCAACATAATCGGCGGCAGGAACTTCTTCTACTTTTCCGGTTGTTTCATTTAGAATGCGGAAAGTGGGCAGAACCGAGATACTCTCACGCTCGTTTTCATTGGGGGCCTCGGTGCTGTTGGAGGGTTCGCGGCGATCGCCGGGTAAAATTTGCACCTGCTGCGGATTTTGCCCATCATTTTGCACCAGGCCTGTTCCCAAAGGCGTACCGCTCCACAGCAGCACCAGCAGCGGGATCACCAGCATAGCGGCCGCTGCACCGCCCATCAATCCCCAATCGGCTTTCATGGATTTCACCTCCGCGGCAGAAAGAGTAGGACAGCATTCTCGGCAGGCCGACGGTACCGCATCGGGGGCTGCCGGGGGAATGTTTGTCCCTTCTACCGGCATCCTATGCAGCAGAAGCGCAAAAAATGCAGCGGGGCGATGGCGCGCTCCGCTGCTTAAGGGCAACAGGTTTTATGAAATTTGCAAAATCGCTGAAAGCATCGCGGCCTCGTCTTCGTTCAGTACCGTGGCGCACGCCCCGTTGTAATTTACCACCTGGGTTTCCTCCGGGAAGAAGCCGTACAGTGTTTTATCCAGCAGGAAGTAGTGGGCGCATTCTGTGGGAAGTACGCAGTTCGCCCAGCGCTCGCCGCTATCATAGAACATGGCATATACCTGCTCATAATCACTGCCGAAAAGCTGGGAGGAAACAGCGGCCATGGCGTCAAAATCGCTTAGATCAGGGATGGGCAGTTCACCGGTCGTAAGAATTTTACTGGCGGTATTTTCATTGCTGTTGCTTGGCCCAAATTCAGAGGATGGATTTTCATCCATGGTGCCGGAACCGGCGGTATTGGGATTGGGCGCAGAGGAATTTTCCTCTCCGTCTTCTACCTGCTTCTGGTTACCGTTATCGTCCCCCCAGTAGGAAAAGATGCGGTCATCCTCCTCGCCCGGCAGCTGATTGGCGCCATAGTACATATCGTTTTGCGATGTTTCCGGCGAGGACGTATTATCGGAAAGGCTCTTATTGGCGAACAGCCCGCCTTTTAGCAGAAAAGTGACCCCGATGGCCAGCACCAGGACGGCAGCAATGCTGCCCCAGCGCCGCCACTGCACCCAGATGATACTCTGCTTTTTCTCCGGGGCGGGGAGGGCTTCTTCGTTATTTTCAGCATCTTCGGCATCCATACGGGCAAAAAGTGCGGCAGCCGAAAGAGAGGGGGGCAGAGAGGGCTTGCCGGCGTTTTCCAGTTCCTTTTGCAGCCATGCCCGGTTTTGCTCCTGCTCTTTTTCTTCCGGCTCGTTCCAGTTATCTTTCATGGGCCCCCTCCTTTCCATTGGTATCTTGTAATTGATGGCGCAGCTTTTTCAGCGAGCGGGAAAGCTTGCTGCTTACCGTACCCTGCGGCAGAGAAAGCATTTCGGCAATTTCCCGCATGGTGTAACCCTCCAGGGCCGAAAGCAGCACAATCTGCCGTTCTTCCGGCGAAAGGCTTTCCAGTGCTTCCCGCAGTTCTGCGCGGCGGGTGGCGGTTTCCGGCACCGCTTCTTCTGCGGTTTCGTAGTAACTGTCCAGGTCAATTTCTTTTTTGCGGGTCACTATTTTGCCGATCTGCCGTTTGCACCGCGCCGAAAGGATCCGGAACATCCAGCTGCGGAACGCTTCCGGTTCCTGCAGGTTCTTCAGCCCTTTCCAGGCTTCGGTAAAGGTATCCGCCACTGCGTCCTCGGCATCAGGTCCGCTGCCCAAGGTATATAGCGCCATGCGGTACAAGTCCCCGGCAATGCTTTCGTACAGTTCGCCAAAAGCGGCCCGGCTGCCCGCCTGCGCTTCAGTTACCAGCTGGGTGATGGTCATAACACACCTTCCTTTGCTGTATTGCCCCACCCGGCTTCACCATAATAGTGTCGTCTGCGGCGGGTTTTGTTGCATCGCTTGTTCATTTTTTGTGCAGAGCCGTCCTATGCTGCTCTGCCGGGTGTTTTCCTCTGCCGCTATTTTACCACACTGCCGCCAAAATGAAAACCCCGCCTTGTGCTTTGTCCCCGGCTGTGGTATAATTTCTAATGATTAATCCTTAAAAGCCGATGGAAAACATAAAATCCAATCGGCAGGGCATCTCCATAGAGGGAAACGGAGGGATCTTATGCAGGAACGTTTGAATCAATACCGTCCTGTCCTGGCGGTTCTCATTGCGGCCTGCGGGTTAATGGCTGCGGTGACCTCCCGTTATGATATGACCGTATTTTATATTTGCCTTGGTGCGTGGGCGGTCGTTTCCGCCGGGTGCATCATCTGGATGACAATGATTACCCGCGGCACCCGCCGCCGCTTTACCGAATTGCAGGATTCGCTGGAACACATCATGAGCGATGCAGTTCTCAATCTGCCCATGCCGTCGCTTATTGTGCGCCAAAGCGGTGAGGTGGTGTGGAGCAATGTCCCCGCCAAGCGGACGGTATTCCCCGGGCAGGAACTGTTTGGGCATAATGTGGCAGAACTGGTGCCGGGACTGGATTGGCAGGCCGAAAGCAGTGCAGAGGGCCGGGATATCATCATTGGCGGGCGGCACTACACCATGTTCCTGATGCACTCTTCCTCCACCAAGGAACCGCTCACCATCATTTCGCTGGTAGATGATAATGACCTGAAATTCTACACGCAGGAATACTTCAATTCCCGTCCCTATGTGCTTACCATGCTCATCGATAACTACTCGGAACTTTTTACCGATGCCAAAGAAAATGAGCGCAGCCGCACAATGGGCCAGATTGAGCATATCATAGAAACCTTTGCCGAAGAAAACGGCGGCCTGGTGAAAAAGCTGGATCGCGACCGCTTTATGGCAGTGGTGGAAGAACGCTACATGAAAAAGGTCATTGCCGATCGCTTCCCGATCCTCAATGCCATTCGCGCGGTGGATACCGGCGACCGCAACAATGCCACCATGTCCATCGGCGTTTCGCCCATGGCGGGCAGCCTGCATGAAAGTGAATCCATCTCCCGGCAGGCGCTGGATATGGCACTGGGACGCGGCGGCGACCAGGTGGCGCTGCGGCAGAAGAACGGCTACGAATTCTTCGGCGGCACCGGCCGCGGGGTAGAAAAGCGCAACAAAGTCCGCGCCCGCATTATGGCCAATGCCATAACCGAAGTGGCCGGCACCTGCGATAATATTCTCATTATGGGGCATCGGTTTGCCGATCTGGACTGTTTGGGCGCGGCCATTGGCATGTATGCCGGCCTTTCCACGCTGGGCAAACCCTGCTATATTGTGCTGGATACCGAAAAGAGCCTGGCACAGCCGCTGTATCGCCATATGCTGCAGCAGGATAAGCGCTATGAGGAGGCATTTGTCAGCCCGGCGCAGGGCCTGGATATGGTGGGACGTAATACGCTGCTGGTGGTGGTGGATACCCACATTCCCTCCATTCTGGAAAGCAGAGAAATCTACGAAGCCTGCCGCAATGTTATTGTCATCGATCACCACCGCAAGATGGTGGAACACATTGATAACGCCATTATCTTCTTCCACGAGCCATATGCCAGCTCGGCCAGTGAAATGGTGGCCGAACTGGTGCAGTATTTCAAAGAAGGCAAACTGCGCATCAGCGTAGCGGAAGCGGAAGCGCTGCTGGCGGGGATTATGCTGGATACCAAGAGCTTTATTCTGCGCACCGGGGTGCGGACCTTTGAGGCTGCGGCCTTCCTGCGCCGCATGGGCGCCGATACCGTAGCGGTTCGCAAACTGTTTGCTTCCAGCATGGAAAGTTACCAGGAGCGCAGCCGTCTGGTAAGCGCGGCGGAGGTGTACCGCAGCTGCGCCATCAGCTGTACTTCCGGCGCCAATATAGAGGGCATCCGGGTGGTAGCTCCGCAGGCGGCCGATGATCTTCTGGGAATCAGCGGGGTAGATGCCTCCTTTGTGCTGTATGAACAGGATGGCGCTATCAATATTTCGGCCCGCAGCATGGGGGCCATCAATGTACAGCTCATTCTGGAGGGAATGGGCGGCGGCGGCCACCAAACCATGGCCGGCGCGCAGATCAAAGACATCACACTGGAAGACTGCCGCCAGCAGCTGCTGGTTGCGATTGACCGGTATTATGAAGAAAACCCCAAGGGAGGAAAAGAAGCATGAAAGTAGTACTGAAGCAGGATGTAAAAGGAACCGGTAAAAAGGGCGAACTGGTAGAAGTAGCCGATGGGTATGCCCGCAATTTTCTGCTGAAAAGAGGCCTGGCCATCCCCGCCGATGCCGGCGCCATGAATGAACTGAAAAACCGCGAGGCGGCCAAGGCCTATCGTTTGGCCGAAGAACAGAAAGCAGCCGAAGAGCAGAAGGCGGCCATTGATGGCAAGACTGTGAAGCTGACCGCCAAAGCCGGCGTCAATGGCAAACTGTTCGGTTCCGTCACTGCCAAAGAAATTGCCGAAGGAATGGAAAAGCAGCTGGGCGTTGCGCTGGAAAAACGCAAGATTGTGCTGAAAGAGGACATTAAAGCTTTTGGCTCCTATTCCATCGAAGTGAAAATTTACAATGGCATTTCCGCCAATGTTTTTGTAGTGGTTGGGGAAGAATAAACGAACCGACAACAGGAAAGAAGTTTACCGAAAAAAGGAGAGATCTCCATGCCTGCGGAGTATATGACCACCGAAAACCGCCTGCCCTTCAGCCTGGAAGCGGAGCAATCGGTGCTGGGAGCCGCCCTGCTGGATTCCGGCTGCGTGCCGGAGCTGGTGCGGCTGGTGCGCCCGGAGTTTTTCTATCGGGAGCAGCACCGCAAGATATTCGAGGTAATTTCCGCTAAATTTACTTTGGGCGAACCCATCGATATTGTTACGGTGATGGAAGCGGCGGTACGGGAGGAAATCTTCTCCACCCCGGAGAAAACCAAAGCCTATTTGGCACAGCTGGCACAGCTGGTTCCTTCGGTGCGCAATTTGGAGGCCTATACCAATATTCTGCAGGAGAAATATCACCTGCGCAGCCTTATCACCACCTCCCGGGATATCATTGAGCAGGCCGAAGCCCCGACGGCGGAATCGGAGGGACTGCTGGAATATGCCGAGCAGCGCATCTATGATATTCGCAATGGACACGATAATGGCAGCCTGATTCCGGTTTCCCGTGTGGTAATGGAAACATTTGACCACCTGCAGCGCCTTTCCGGCGAGAACCGGGCCGATTACCTGGGCATTTCCACCGGCTACGGCGATTTGGACCGCACCATTACCGGCCTTAATAAATCCGACCTGATTTTGGTGGCGGCCCGCCCCGGCATGGGCAAAACGGCTTTTGCCCTTAATGTCGCTGCCAATGTGGCGCTGCGGGGCAAAAAGACGGTGGCCATCTTTTCGCTGGAAATGAGCCGCGAGCAGCTGATGAACCGCCTTTTCGCTTCGGAGGGCGGCATTGATAGCCGCCGGCTTTTGACCGGCGAACTTTCCACCGAGGACTGGGGCAAAGTGGCCGATCTTTCTCCGATTTTTGGTGCGTCTCCCCTCTACATGGATGATACCGCCGGTATCACCGTAGCGGAAATGAAAGCCAAACTGCGCCGGGTGCGGGATCTGGGCCTTGTCGTCATCGATTATCTGCAGCTGATGAGCACCGGCCGCCGCAGCGATAACCGTGTGCAGGAGGTTTCCGAAATCACCCGGAGCCTTAAAATTATGGCCAAGGAGCTGAATGTGCCGGTCATTACCCTTTCTCAGCTTTCCCGCGGGCCGGAAAGCCGCGCCGATCACCGCCCCATGCTGGCCGATCTGCGTGAATCCGGCTCCATTGAACAGGATGCCGATATTGTCCTGTTCCTGTACCGGGAAGCCTATTACGAAAAAGACCGCGACGACCAGTCGGAGGCCGAATGCATCATTGCCAAAAACCGTCATGGCGAAACCGGCAGCATTAACCTGCGGTGGGATGGCCGTTATACCCGGTTCTTCAGCGTGGATCGCAACCGCGAATGAATACACCACTGGAACAAAAGGCATGGGCGGCGGTACAGCAATATTCCCTGTTCAGGCAGGGCGACAGGATTGCCATCGGGGTTTCCGGCGGCGCAGATTCTGTCGCTCTTTTGCGCTTTTTGGCAGCCCGCCGGGAGGAAAACCAATGGGATCTGGTGGTTTGCCACATTCACCATGGCCTGCGTGGGGAAGAGGCGGACCGCGATGAGCGCTTTGTAGGCGCTTTAGCAGAGCATTTGGGCCTGTCCTATGCGGTACGGCATATCGATGCTGCCCGGCTGGCGCTGGAAGATCATATTTCGGTGGAAGAAGCCGGCCGCAATGCCCGTTATGCTTTTCTGGCCGAAACAGCGGGAGAGGGCGGCTATATTGCCACCGCCCACACCCTGGATGATACCATAGAAACGGTGCTGATGAACCTGATCCGGGGCACCGGCCTGCATGGGCTTTGCGGCATTCCCCGTACCCGCGGCAACATCATCCGCCCGCTGCTGGATGTGACCCGCGCCGAAGTGGAGGAATACCTGGCCCGGTTGGGGCAGCCGTACTGTACCGATAGCACCAACCTGACCGATGACTATACCCGCAACCGCATCCGACACGAGATATTGCCGCAGCTTCGGACGTTAAATCCGAATTTTTCCGGAGCGATGGCCCGTATGCTGTCCCAGCTGACCGCCCAGTGGGAGATGACCGAGACCCTGGCTAATGAGGCGGCGCAGCAGCTCCAGGGCGCCTGCGGCTCCCTGTCCCGGCAGGGCCTTCTGGCCCTGCCACAGCCGATCTGTGATCGGCTGC
>DMMB01000050.1:11897-12340 GCA_003453215.1 Oscillospiraceae bacterium
CAGCCGATCTGTGATCGGCTGCTGCTGCGCCTGCTGGAACAGAATCACCTGCCGGTTTCGGCCACTGCGCTGGAACGGATGCGGAAGATTCTGCAAACCGGCGGCAAGCTGGATGTTGCAAAACGCGCCTGGTACTTCGTGGCGGAAGGGGACAGCGCTGCCCTGATTTATCAGCCGCCGGAGGGAATTTTGCCGCTACCGGTATCATGGCCGGTGGGGGAAGAATCGCTCATTTTCCCTTTTGGCGCGCAAAAAAAGGTAAAACTGACGCTTTGCAACAAAATAGTTGCGAAACAGTTCGAAAAATTTAACATTTCCCTCTTAAAAAACAGCGTGGATTGTGATAAGATAATAGGTAATTCGGTTCTGCGCACCCGCCGCCCCGGAGATTGTATCCATACAGGAAAAACAGGGCAGAAGCCGCGCCCTCTGGGAGAGGCTTA
>DMMB01000050.1:12568-12937 GCA_003453215.1 Oscillospiraceae bacterium
CCGCCGGTATTCCGGCGTGGCTGCGTCCCACATTGCTCGTCCTGGCCGATGAGGCCGGCCTGCTATGGGCGGAGGGACTGGGCAGTACCCACCGCGCTGCTGTAACCGAAAAAACCGGACAATACGTGATAATTGAGTGCCAGGAGGACAAAACACCATGAGAATGGACAAAGACATCTGTAAAGTAATGTTCAACGAAGTTGAGCTGCAGGGCGTATGCAAGCGCCTGGGCGAAGAGATCACAAAGGATTACGAGGGCAAGGATCTGCTCATTGTTGGCATCCTCAATGGCGCTATCGTATTTGTTACCGATCTGATGCGTCAGATTGACCGTCAGATCAATATCGATTTTATGTCTGTTTCCAGCTA
>DMMB01000050.1:13170-13298 GCA_003453215.1 Oscillospiraceae bacterium
GATTTTATGTCTGTTTCCAGCTACGGCAGCGGCACCACTTCTTCCGGCGTGGTTCACATTGCCAAAGATCTCAATTCCGATATTGCCGGCCGCAATGTACTCATTGTGGAGGATATTCTGGATACCGG
>DMMB01000050.1:13491-17824 GCA_003453215.1 Oscillospiraceae bacterium
GTGGAGGATATTCTGGATACCGGCAAAACGCTGCACGAGCTGCTGGCTCTGCTTAAGGCCCGCAACCCGGCTTCCCTCAAGGTATGCGTCCTGCTGGATAAACCGGCCCGCCGCGTGACCGATGTCCGCGCCGACTATGTTGGCTACACCATTCCCGATGCCTTTGTGGTCGGTTACGGTCTGGATTATGCCGAAGAATACCGCAACCTGCCCTATATTGGCGTTCTTTCCCCCAGCGTTTATTCCCACGAATAATCAAATCTGCCCAAGACAGGAGTGAAGTCATTGTCACCCAAAAAGAAAAATTGGATCGTCCCGTTGGTCCTCATTGCCCTGTTTTTCTACATGGCAGTGCGCATTTTCAGCATGAATACCGCCCAGCCCAAGGTGGAGTACCGCACCATTATCGATTATTTTAAAAACGAACAGGTAGCGGAATACGAACTGGATTTTGGCACCGGCGAACTGACCATGCTGCTGAATGATGAAAAGAAAACCACCATCACCTATGATGTTCCTAATCTCAGCCTGTTCCTGCAGGATACCCATGACCTGGTAGAACAGTACAATGCCGAGCATCCCGATGCCCCCATCAAGCAATACTATGATGCGGCGGAACCGGTGCCGTGGTGGGTGGATATGGTACCGCTGCTGCTTACCGTCCTGCTGATGGGCGTTTTCTGGTATATGCTGATGAAGCGTTCCGGCGGTGGCGGCAATCCTATGGCCTTTGCCAAGCTGAAGCCCAAGCAGCAGGATCCCAATAACCGCGTCACTTTTGATGATGTGGCCGGTGCGGATGAAGAAAAAGAGGAGCTGGAGGAAATTGTTCAGTTCCTCAAAGATCCCGGCAAGTTCAATGCACTGGGCGCTCGTATCCCGAAGGGCGTACTGCTTATGGGCCCTCCCGGAACCGGTAAAACTTTGCTGGCGAAGGCCGTCGCAGGCGAAGCCGGCGTGCCGTTCTTCTCCATTTCCGGCTCCGATTTCGTCGAGATGTTTGTCGGCGTGGGTGCTTCCCGCGTCCGCGATTTGTTTGAACAGGCCAAAAAGAGCGCCCCCAGCATCGTTTTCATCGATGAGATCGATGCGGTGGGTCGTCACCGCGGCTCCGGCCTTGGCGGCGGCCACGATGAGCGTGAGCAGACCCTGAACCAGCTGCTGGTGGAAATGGATGGCTTTGCCCCCAATCTTGGCGTCATTGTTATGGCGGCCACCAACCGCAAGGATATTCTGGATCCCGCCCTGCTGCGTCCCGGCCGCTTTGACCGTCATATCACAGTAAACTATCCCGATGTAAAGGGCCGCGAGGCAATCCTTCGCGTTCATACCCGCAATAAACCCATTGGCCCCGATGTCGATCTTGCCGTTATTGCCCGCTTTACCGGCGGTTTCACCGGCGCCGATCTCGAAAACCTGACCAATGAAGCAGCTCTGCTGGCGGCACGCAAGAACCGCAAAGCCATCACCATGGAGGACATCCAGGAAGCAACGCTCAAAGTTGCCGTTGGCCCCGAAAAGCGCAGCCATGTCATCACTGATAAAGAGCGCCGTCTTACGGCGTACCACGAGGCAGGCCACGCTATCGTCACCTACTACTGCCCCCAGCAGGATAAGGTGCATCAGGTCTCCATCGTCCCCCGCGGCTGGGCAGGCGGCTTTACCCTGGCTCTGCCGGAAAAGGACGTCAGCTACCAGACCAAGAAGTGGATGGAGGAGGAAATCGCCGTCCTGCTGGCCGGCCGCGTGGCGGAACAGCTGGTACTGGAGGATGTCTCCACCGGTGCTTCCAATGATATTGAGCGCGCCACAAAGATTGCCCGCGCCATGGTATGCCGTTACGGCTTCAGCGAAAAGCTCGGCCCCATGATTTACGGCTCCGATCAGGAAGAGGTATTCCTGGGCCGCGATTTGGGCCATGCCCGCGATTATTCCGAAGAGGTGGCCGGCCAGATTGATGAAGAGGCTCGCCGCTTCATTGATGAGGGTTACAATAAGGCCATTTCCCTGCTGGAAGAGCACATGGATCAGCTCCATGCTCTGGCCGAATTCCTCATGAAGTACGAAAAGATCGATGGCGATCTGTTTGCAGATGTAATGAGCGGCGTCCTGAGCTTTGGCGAGGCGGCGGAACGTGCCGAAAAGGATTTGGCAGCCAGCCGCGAAAAGGCAGAGCAGCTCCGCCTGCAGAAGGAAGCCCAGAAAAAGGCGGCCGAAGAGAAAAAAGCCCAGCAGGGCTTTTCGGTCGATCCGCTGGATTTCCATAAGCCGCAGCAGGAACCTCCCGCGGGGGAGCAGGAGGACGGCCACGATGATCCCTCCGGCCCAGCCGAACTGTAATTGCAGCATTATTTTGACCTCCCGACAGAGTGATTGTCTGCCGGGGGGTCTCGCTTTCTGCGCTGCTTTTGCGGAAAGAAAAAATGTTCGCACCGCTTGACCGGTGCCCAAAATATTGGTAAAATAAAATAGGTAAACTACGAGATATGGGGGATAAGCCATGGCACCAAAAGCAAAAAAAGAATACGGCAATGAGAGTATCTCCACCCTAAAGGGCGCCGATCGGGTTCGCAAACGCCCCGGCGTTATTTTTGGCTCCGATGGTCTGGAGGGCTGTGAGCATTCGGTGTTCGAAATCCTCTCCAATGCCATTGATGAGGCCCGGCAGGGATATGGCAAAAAGATCATCACCACCCGCTATGCCGATGGCAGCATCGAAGTGCAGGATTTCGGCCGCGGCTGCCCGGTGGATTATAACCCCAAGGAGCAGCGCTACAACTGGGAACTGGTCTTTTGCGAACTGTATGCCGGCGGCAAATACGATGGCACCGGCGATGGCAACTACGAATATGCGCTGGGACTCAATGGCCTTGGTTCCTGCGCCACGCAGTATTCTTCGGAATACATGGATGTAGAGGTGCTGCGGGATGGCAAACGCTATAATCTTCATTTTGAAAAAGGCGAGAACATCGGTGGGCTGAGGGCCGAACCCTACGCCGGCCGCCAAACCGGCACCCGTATCCATTGGAAGCCCGATTTGGAAGTCTTTACGGACATTGCCATTCCGCTGGAATACTATACCGACGTGCTGAAACGGCAGGCGGTGGTCAATCCCGGCGTGGAGTTCATTCTGCGCGATCAGCAGGGGAAAACCTTTGCCGAAGAGACGTTCTGCTACCAGAATGGCATCCGGGATTACTGCGAGGAACTGGCCGGGGAAAACCCCTTAACCCCGGTACAGTACTGGACGGCGGAGCGCACTGGCCGGGACCGCGCCGATAAAGACGATTATCGGGTGAAGCTGGGGGTGGCGCTTTGCTTTTCCAACCGGGTGAATATCACCGAATACTACCACAATTCCAGCTTTTTGGAACATGGCGGCTCTCCGGAGCGCGCCGTTAAAGTGGCGCTGGTCAATCAGATTGACGCCTGGCTCAAAAACAATAATAAATATCTCAAAAATGAGAGCAAGATCAGTTTTCAGGATGTACAGGATTGCTTAGTTCTGGTATCCTCCAGCTTTTCCACCCAAACTTCCTATGAAAACCAGACCAAAAAATCCATCACCAATCAGTTCATCTATGAGTGCATGACCGAATTCCTCAAGCACCAGATGGAGGTCTATTTCATCGAAAATCCCGATGACGCCGCCAAAATTGGCGAGCAGGTGCTCATCAATAAACGCAGCCGCGAAAATGCCGAAAAAACCCGCCTGAACCTCAAGAAAAAGCTGGCCGGCAGCATCGATCTGGCCAACCGTGTGGAAAAATTTGTGGATTGCCGCAGCCGGGATACCTCCCGTCGCGAAATCTACATCGTGGAGGGTGATTCGGCCCTGGGCAGCTGCAAAATGGGCCGCGACAGCGAATACCAGGCCATTATGCCGGTGCGCGGCAAAATTCTCAACTGCCTTAAGGCGGATTATGTCCGCATTTTCAAAAGCGATATTATCACCGATGTGCTGAAGGTGCTGGGCTGCGGCGTAGAAGTCTCCGCCAAGAGCAACAAGGAACTCAATTCCTTCTCGCTGGAAAACCTGCGCTGGAATAAAATCGTTATCTGCACCGATGCCGATGTGGATGGCTTCCAGATCCGCACGCTGATTCTCACCATGCTGTACCGGCTCACCCCCACGCTCATCAATGAGGGCTATGTCTACATTGCGGAATCCCCTCTTTACGAAATTACCGCAAAGAACGATACCTACTTTGCCTACAGCGATGCCGAAAAAGCGAAGATCTGCCGCGACCTGGATACCGCCAAGACCAAGTACACCTTGCAGCGCAGCAAGGGACTGGGCGAAAACGAAGCCGAGATGATGTGGCTGACCACC
>DMMB01000050.1:18043-28493 GCA_003453215.1 Oscillospiraceae bacterium
TGGCTGACCACCATGAACCCCGAAACCCGCCGGCTGATCCGGGTCACTCCCGCCGATGTGGAAGAGACCGCCAAGATGTTTGATTTGCTGCTGGGGGATAATTTGCAGGGGCGGAAAGATTACATTGCCGAAAACGGCAGTATGTATTTGGAAATGGCGGATATTTCTTAAATCCTGGAAAAAGAAGGCGAAAGAATGCAGGGTAAAACAGCAGAGATTATCTGTGTGGGCACCGAATTGCTGATGGGCAGCACGTTGAATACCAATGCGACCGAAATTGCAGCGGCACTGGCTGGCCTTGGCTGGAACCTGTACCACAGCAGCGTAGTGGGGGATAATCCCGGGCGGTTGGAGGAAGTGGTAAAACTGGCCCTTTCCCGCGCCGATCTGGTCATTACCACCGGCGGTCTGGGCCCCACCTACGATGACCTGACCAAAGAAACGGTGGCTGCCTGTATGGGCAAAAAGCTGGTGCTGCACCCGGAGTGTCTTAAAGAGATCGAGGAATACTTTGCCAGCGCCCACCGGGAAATGGGCCCTACCAATGAAAAACAGGCATGGCTGCCGGAAGGCTGCATTGTGCTGCACAATCCCAATGGCACCGCCCCTGGCTGCCTGATGGAAGCGGACGGCAAAAAAGTGGCGGTACTGCCCGGCCCACCCCGGGAAATGCGTCCCATGCTGCAAAATGAGCTGCTGCCGCACCTGATGCAAAAGGGCCAGCGCCTAGTGAGCCACGAGCTGCACTTTTATGGCATTGGGGAATCGGAGTTGGAGTATAAACTGCACGACCTGATGGCGAAAAGCAAAAACCCCACCATAGCTCCCTACGCCGGGACCGGCGAAGTCAAGCTGCGGATTACGGTTTCTCTGCCGGAGGGTGAAGATGCCGAGGCGCTGCTGCAGCCGGCAATCGAGAAAATTATGACCGCAGCCGGGGAATACTGCTATGGCATCGATGTTCCCGACCTGCAAACGGCGGTGGTGCAATCCCTGCGGCAAAAGGGGCTGGCCGTCGCCACCGCGGAAAGCTGCACCGGTGGTCTGGTCGCCGCCCGGCTGACTGAAGTTCCCGGGGCCTCTGCGGTCTTTGGCTGCGGCATTGTCAGCTACAATAATACGGTGAAAGCCGAGGTGCTGGGCGTTGATCCGGCTATCATTGAGCAGTACACCGCTGTGAGTGTCGAAACCGCTGCGGCCATGGCGGCCGCCATCCGGCAAAAATCCGGCGCCGCGATCGGCATCGGTATCACCGGCAATGCCGGCCCCTCCGCCAGTGAAGGCCAACCGGTCGGGCTGGTTTTTGTGGCGGTATCCAGCGAAAAATACAGCCATGTCAGCCGCCTTTTTATCGATCGTCACGATGCCGATGCCCGCCATTTAATCCGCCATTTTGCCGCCCTCAAAGCGCTTTCTCTGGTCCTGCGGGCAGCAGGCTATTACACCGAGTAATAATATTTGCGCCGACTCGGTCAAAGTGATCGGATAAAATTTGAGAAATAACATTTTGTATTAAATCGACAAAATATAACAAATAGACGAAAGGGAGGAAGTAATTTGCCACCCAAAAAGAAAAAGGAACCGCAAATAGACCGCCGCGTGGTAAAGAGCGGCCATATCGAAGGCGCCGGGCAGGTGGTCTCGCAGCCGATTACCGAAACGCTGCGGGAAAACTATATGCCCTATGCCATGAGCGTCATTGTCTCCCGCGCCATCCCGGAAATCGATGGCTTTAAGCCCGCGCACCGCAAACTTTTATACACGATGTATAAAATGGGACTTTTATCCGGCGCGCGGGTCAAATCTGCCAATGTGGTGGGGCAGACCATGAAGCTGAACCCTCATGGTGATGCTGCCATCTATGATACGATGGTGCGGCTGGCGCGCGGCAATGAGTCGCTGCTGGTGCCCTATGTGGACAGCAAGGGCAACTTCGGCAAGGCGTATTCCCGTGATATGGCTTACGCCGCCTCCCGTTATACCGAGGTCAAGCTGGAAAAGATCTGCGGGCAGCTTTTCGCGGATATCGACAAAGATACCGTAGACTTTGTGGATAACTACGATAACTCCATGAAGGAGCCGACACTGCTGCCGGTCACCTTTCCTTCGGTGCTGGTGAATAACAATACCGGCATTGCGGTTGGCATGGCCAGCAATATCTGCTCCTTCAATCTGGCCGAAGTCTGCGAGACCACCGCGGCCCTCATCCGCGATCCGGAGCACAATATCGCCGATACCCTTATCGCCCCCGATTTCCCCGGCGGCGGCATTTTGCTGTATGATAAAGCCGAACTGGATAAAATCTATTCCACCGGCCGGGGCAGCGTGCGGGTGCGCAGCCGCTACCATTACGATAAATCCAACAACTGCATCGAGATCACGCAGATCCCACCCACGGCCACAGTGGAAGCCATTATGGATAAGATCGTGGATCTCATTAAGCTGGGCAAGATCCGGGAAATCAGCGATATGCGCGATGAAACCGATCTCGGCGGTCTTAAGCTCACCATCGATTGCAAGCGGGGCACCGATCCCGAAAAGCTGATGCAGAAGCTCTTCCGCATGACGC
Source organism: Oscillospiraceae bacterium (assembly GCA_003453215.1). Taxonomy (GTDB): domain Bacteria; phylum Bacillota; class Clostridia; order Oscillospirales; family Ruminococcaceae; genus Angelakisella. The sequence goes on from DMMB01000050.1 coordinate 20,613, forward strand.
CGCTGGAGGATAGCTTCAGCTGCAACTTTAATGTGCTGATCGCCGGTTCACCCCGCGTGCTGGGCGTTCGGGAATTGCTGGAGGAATGGACGGCTTTCCGACGGGAATGCGTTCGCCGGGGTATTTATTTTGATCTGCAGCGCAAAAAGGAAAAACTGCACCTGCTGCTGGGCCTCAAAAAAATTCTGCTGGATATTGATAAAGCCGTCCGCATTGTGCGGGAAACCGAAGAGGAAGCCGAAGTAGTTCCCAACCTGATGATCGGCTTCGGCATCGATGAAGTGCAGGCCGAATATGTGGCGGAAATTAAACTCCGCCACCTCAACCGGGAATATATCCTCAAGCGCACCGAAGAGATTGAAAGTCTCACTGGAGAGATTGCCGAAATGGAGGATACCTTAAAGAGCCCCCGCAAGGTGGATAGCATCATCGTCAATCAGCTGCGCGCCATTGCCAAAGAATATGGTGCCCCCCGTAAAACCGAGGTGCTGTACGAGGTGGAGCAGACGGAGGAAGAACCGGTGGAGGAAGTACCGGATTATCCGGTGCGGGTTTTCTTCACGCAGGAGGGCTACTTCAAAAAAATTACCCCGCAATCGCTGCGCATGAGCGGAGAACAGAAGCTCAAAGAGGGCGATGCCATCAACCAGGAAGCAGATACCACCAATGCTGCCGAGCTGATGTTCTTTACCAACCTGGGTCAGGTGTACAAATCCCGCGTAGCGGAATTTGATGATACCAAAGCCAGCGTAATGGGCGACTATGTAGCCAGCAAGCTGGGCATGGATGCCGGTGAGGTGCCGGTCTATATGGCTCTTTTCACCCGGTACGAAGGCTATATGCTGTTCGTCTTTGAAAATGGCAAGGCCGCCAAGGTGGATATGGCCAGCTACGAGACCAAAACCCGCCGCAAGAAGCTCACCGGGGCGTACAGCACCAAATCGCCGCTGGTGTATGCCGCTTATTTGCAGCAGGATACCGAGCTGCTGCTGCGTTCTTCGGCTTCCCGTATGCTCATTTTCCATACGGCAATGATCCTTTCTAAGGCGGCCCGCGATACCCAGGGCGTGCAGGTGATGACCCTTTCCAAAAAAGGAGCCCGTGTGGTGGAAGCGGCGCCCTACCAGCCCGGTATGGTGCCCAATGACCATCGTCTGCGCACTAAGAATCTGCCGGCCACCGGCGGCATTGTGCGGGATTTGGAAGTAGGGGAGCAGCTCCAGCTTTAATGCGAAATTCAGGCAGGGCGGCGGGGAAGAACCGGCCCTGCATAAAATGGAGAAATCCGGCCCATACTATCCGCAAGAAATTCCCGGAGGGCGTTTGCGTGGATCGGGCGTTTCTTACAGCCCGGTCGAGAACGAGCGCCCAGCGCTTTTTCCCCTCCGGGTCTTGTTTTTGCCCAAAAAAGTCTTGCATATCGCGGTGGTTTGTGGTATCATTTTATAGTCGAATGATGCCCTGTACCGGACAGGGCGCAATTATGGAGGTAAAAAGATGACCACTCTCGCTATTATTGGCGCGATTGCTATGATCGTGATCAGCATTCTTATTATTGTTGTGGTATCCCTGCAGGAGGGCAAGGGCGATGGTATTACCGCTCTGGCCGGTGTCAGCGCGTTCCTCAATGACACCAACGACCGCTCCGCGAATGCCAAACTGGCGAAGCTGACAAAGATCCTGGCGATTGCCTTTGTTGTGATCACTCTGCTGGTGTATATCCTGCAGTAACAGTCGGATCACCCCTTTTAATGGACGCTGTTTGCAGATGCAAATGGCGTCTTGATTTTTGCGGAAAAGCGGTTGGCAATTTTTTAGCTGTTGTGGGGCACAGGATCGCTTGGCGCATTGCAGGAAATCCTGCAGTTCTTAAAATAATCGATTGAGATGGTAGATTTGTTCACAATTTCTCCGCTATAATGGGTGACAGAAACCAAAGAAAGGAGGGCGGTGCCCCATGAAACGTTATACCCTGATGATGGCTGCGGTTGGCATCGTCCTGCTTACTTTTGCGGCCTGCGGCAGCGCAGCCCCAGAAAAAACCGATGACAATGTGCTATTTGCGGCCAATGGCCCGGCCCTTACTGTGGTGGAAAAGCAGCCGGATCAGTATGTCACCGATCCCGGCAGCGAAAATACCCTGCCGGAGCAATCCCCCGATCTGCTTACCATGAATTCCGAAGAAGAGGCGGGCTACGCGCTGTTTTATCCGCTGCTGAGTGAAACACAGTTCCGCTGCCTGATGGCCCAGGATGGCGTGGATTTTATCCCCAACCGCCTGGTACAGTGTGAAGAAGGCGGCATTGCCTACTACAACAGTACGTCCGGCGATTTGGTGTACTGCACCAGCGATTTTTCCAGCGTCAAGGCAATTTTGTGCGATGAGCGCATCGGCTTTATCAAGGAAGCGCGCTGGCTGGATGCCGATCGGCTGCTGTTCCTGCAGGGCGATGACAGCCAGCAGGCTGTCTACCTGTTCCGCCCGCAGGAGGATATCGTAGAGCTTCTGTATCAGTCGCCGGAGGGCCGCCAGATTCTTGGCATCGAAATCGATGAAGAGGGTCAGCCGGTGTGCATTCTTTCGGCACTGCCGTCGGCGGAGGAAACAACGCCCACGCCGGATAACAGTTCCCCAACCGATGCCAATACCGCGGCAACGGAACCGGAGGAAACTGGTGAAGACGGCGCTTATTCCGCCGCTAAGGACTTTAGCGGCGGCTGGGAAGATTGGGACGACTTGGAAGATGAAAAAACCGAGCTGGGCGATTCCAATGCCGCAGAGGAACCGACCGCGCCCACCGAAAAGGTGGAACTGCCGGTGCCACAGTCCGAACCGGCAGCATAAAGGACAGGAAGACTCGAATCATTCCGGCTTGCTGATGAAATGGAGCAGGCCGGATATTTGCATGACAGAACACAAAAGGAGACGATAACCATGGCAGCATTTTTCTCCCGATGGATGATCGCTTTGCGCAAACCGGTTGTGATGGCGGTCAAAAAGCCCACGCCCTTAACCTACATTGGCGCCGGCCGGCTGCGGCAGGCAGCGGAATTGCTGCGGGAAGCGGGCAGCAGCCGGGTGCTTGTGATGACCACTCCCGGAATGATGCGCCGCGGCCAGTTGGATCAAACCCTTTTGGAAATCAAAGAAAACGGTATCGAAACCGTGATATTTGATCGCGTCAGCCCCGATCCGACCTTTGGCGTAGTGGAAGAGGCCGTAAGCTGTTCGGCCGGCTGTGATGCCATTTTGGCAGTGGGCGGCGGTTCGGTGCTGGATGCCGCCAAAGCCGCGGCTGCAGCGATTGCTAATCATCAGCCGGCCCGAAAACTGGTTGGGATTCTCAAGGTAAAAAAACAGCCGATGCTGCTGATTGCGGTTCCCACCACAGCCGGCACCGGCAGCGAGACCACCATTGCCGCGGTCATCAGTGAAACAGAGACCCATCGCAAACGGCAGATCCTGGATCCCAAAATTGTCCCCTTTGCGGCCATTCTGGATCCGGAATTGACGGTTGGTCTGCCGCAGGGCAATACCATTCATACCGCCATGGATGCCTTAACCCATGCGCTGGAAGCTTATGTTTCTACCTATGCTACCCCGGAAACCGATCGCTATGCCGAAATGGCTGCCAAAATGATCTACGAGGCGCTGCCAGTAGTACGGGAAGAACCCAAGAATGTAGAAATGCGCGAGCAATTACTGGTGGCGTCGTTCCTGGCAGGAATGGCTTTTACCCGGACCTATGTGGGCTATGTTCATGCGTTTGCTCACAGCATCGGCGGGCGGTATGGGGTGGCCCATGGCCTGGCCAATGCGGTGCTGCTGCCGCATATCATGGAATATTATTTGCCCAGCAGCGCGCCCCGTCTGGCCCGCATGGCACAGATTTGCGGGGTGAGCGATGCCCCCGATGAGATGGCCCGCGCCCGCACTTTTGTAAAGAGCATTGCGGAGATGAATCGGGCCGGCGGCGTGCCGGAGCGTCTGCAGGAATTTCCGCGCGCGGAGATGGATGCGGTCATTCACGAAGCATTCAGCGAGTGCCATGGTACCTACCCGGTGCCGCGCTATTATACCCGCGCCGCAGCACGTGCGCTGTTGGAACAGGTTTGCGCAGAATAAAAAATACCAAAGAAAAGCGGAGAGGCCCTCAAAGGCTTCTCCGCTGCTTTTTTAGTATAGGGATTCTTCGTTTTCAGCAAATAACTTGTCATTTACGGTAAAAAGGTCTTGGCCGTTCAGAATGCCGTATAGAATGATGGCGTCACGCCGGTTTTTGGTATAAAGACGGGCAAAACCGCACTGTTTTAGGAGCTCCTGTGTTTCCTCCACAGTGGTCTGCAGGCCAAAGCAAAGACATAAAAGGCGGCTGCGGGAGGGATTGCGCCGACCGGCAAAAACCTGATGGAGATACACCTCGCTCATGCCGGATTGCTTGGCCAGTGTGGCTTTGGAAATATTCCGCTTCCGGAATAGCTGGTTCAGCAGATCGCAGACACTGTTATTGATAAAATTATCCTCATTATCGGACAAAAATTGATCCAGGTCATGGGTCTCCATCAATTCCTGCTGAAGATCGTCGGTGTTTTTTACAGAAATGCCGCCTTTACAATGGTGATTTTCTACCGTATAATAATACTGTTTTGGATAAAGAAAATCAATATGCCCGGTGCATAGTAGAAAAGGGGGAAACAGCCATTTATCAGTATTTGCTGCAAAGCGTGGCAGCGGATTATGAGACAGTACGGGTGATGAAAAACGGCCCGCGCGGCAGCGTTTCGCTTTTGCAGAACAAACAGAATGGAAAGCGGCTGGTTTTCCGCCATTATGAGGGCAGCGGCGAAGTGTACCAAAAGCTGCTCCCCATTTCCTGCCCTTACCTGCCGCAGATTATGGAGGCAGCGGAAGAAAACGGAAGGGTTGCAGTGCTGGAAGAGTATGTTGAAGGAGATTCCCTGGCAGAACTGCTGCGCGGGGCCTGCTTTACAGCGACGGAAGCGCGGGAAATCACCTGGCAGCTGTGTCAGGCCCTGTGGGTGCTGCATAGCCTGGGCGCGGTACACCGGGATGTGAAACCGGAAAATGTCATTCTCCGCGGGCGGCAGGCTGTGCTGATCGATTTTGATGCTTCCCGGCTGTTTAAAGGGGAACACACAGCCGATACCCGTATTCTGGGTACGACAGGTTATGCCGCGCCGGAACAGTACGGAATTGCCCAGACCGATGAGCGGGCCGATATTTATTCGCTGGGCGTGCTGCTGAATATTATGCTGACCGGCAAGCACCCTTCCAAGGAATTGACCCATGGCCGCCTGGGACACGTGGTGCAGAAATGTACGATGGTAACCCCCAAAAAGCGGTATCGGAGTGTTCTTAGCCTAATGGAAGCGCTGTAAAATAGCACAAGGGAGACAAAAAATGAGCAAACAATGCAAAAATTGCGGTGCCGAGCTGCCGGAAGGGGCTTCCTTCTGCCCGCACTGCACCCAGAGCCAGATTGAACGAAAAGAGGTAAAGCCGCCGCATCTGTGGCGGAAAAAGATGCGGTATGTACTGCTGGGCGCTGCAGTGGTGGTCGCAGTAGCTTTGGCGTTTTATCTGCCTAATCGTCCCCAAACCTTCGAAGGCGGTGCCGCTGTGACCTATACCGATCGGGAGGGCAGCTACGATCTGCTGGTCACCTTTTTCCCGGGGGATATTACCAACAACCGCCCCATTGGCAGCAAAACCGTAAAAGCATCGCCGGGAGAAACCAATATGGATACCCCGATGCTGGGAATTTACCAAAACGGAGAATTGGCCGATACAGAACAGTTCTTTGCCAAGGTGCAAAGCTGCACGCTGGAGGCTGTCCCTCTTGAAAACGGGACGCTGGTTGTGGATACTCCGGCCTACAATCCGGATTACCGGCCGTCGGCGCGGATGAGCTACATTTATTATACCGGCGAAAGCGGCACCCATGAGCTGCGCTGGACCATTACCATGAAAAATGGTGATGTCATTTGTCTGAAGCAGACCTATGAGGTCATTCCGCTGGTGCACCAGGTTTACACGCCGGAGGATACGCCGCTGGATACCATAGAGGATCTGAAAGCCCTGCTGGAACGGATCGAGCAGGAGGTTCCCGCCGATACCATCGTGGATATTTATCTGCCGCCGGTCACTTATCAGGGCGGGCTTACCATTCTTTCCCGCGCGGTGAACCTGTATGGCGGAACCGATGGCAATGCACGCACCACCTTTACGGGGACGCTTTCGGTTCATTCCGATTCCCCCGCCAATGTCATGCTGTTTGATATGGATTTTATTGGCCATGGCGGAACAGGTCTTTCGGCTACGGCCTCGGTGTATATGGGCGGCTGTACCTTTACCGGCTGGGATGTGGGAGCAGTGGCGTTGGATGGCGGTATGATCGGTGTGGAGCGGTGTGAGTTCCGGCAGAACGGCATCGGCTTTTTGTACCGGTCGGAAAGCTTCCGCTCCTTTAATGATGTGTTCCCGGATTGCATCATTGCGGATAACGATATCGGCGTACAGTTTGCACTTTTGTCGGGGAATATCTGCATCAATTTTGCAGGCAGTGTCTTTTCCGGCAACCGAGTGGATGTGGATAATCCGATCAACTATCCCATCGATCTTTCCGGAGCTCTTTTCGAATAAAAACAAGGACAGAAAACGCAGGGGCCGGGCAAAGCTACCTGCGTTTTTTTGACACAAATTATCGAAAAAAAGGGAGCTAGCTATGCAGCCGGTTAATTGTTTTCGAAGATTTCCTGCAGTATGCTATAAAAGAATGTGAAAACCGGCAGCCGTGTACCGTGACGAATGCCGACAGACACTGAAAACAGGCAGAACCCGCCCAAAGCGGCGGGAAATGCGGGAAAGAAGGAACAAAAATGAAAGCTTTACGGAGCAAGAAACTGGCCGCCCTGGCTCTGGCGGTGGTACTGCTGGCAGGAATGCTGCCGGTAGGGGTAAGCGCAATGAGCGGCTGTACCGATGGGCTGCACAAACCCGGGGACACTCTGTGCCCCGCCAACTGGAACAGCGAGACCGGCGGTTATGGATACGATTATTATCTCTGTACGGTGTGCGGCGCCGCCTGCAATGCCAATGGCGGCGGTGAGGTATTTGTGGGGCCCGAAAACGGCTGCAGCGGCGGCTACAAGTGCCATGTGCCGGATCGGGACAATCCCTATGTGACTGCCTGCAGCGGCAATACGGACTTTTACTACTGCAAGGCGTGCAAAAAGATTGTCGATGCCGATGGCACCGTTGCCGATGTTTCTGCATTGGGCGGGCACACCCCCGGCGATAGCCAGAAGCCGGCGGACTATAAACCTTGTGTCGGCGGGCATCAGTCACCATACTACATCTGCACTGTCTGCGAGGCGGCCTGTGAAGCCGATGGCAGCGCAGCCCCTTATACCCGGGGAACGGGAGTTCACCGGCCGGGAACCACCCTGTATCCGGCTGACTGGAACAGCACCGATGGCGGGTATGTCGTTGAACATTACATATGTGAGGACTGCGGCTGGGGCTGCGATGCAGTCGGAAACGCGGAGATGTTTGTAAGTCCCGGTGATACATGCGCCACCGGTAAGCACACCCCCGGCACAGAATGGCACGAGGCAGATTACACCTCCTGCAACGGCGGTTATAAGAGCGGTTGGTACGAGTGCAGCGAGTGCCACCAGCCCTGCGATGCCGAAGGAAATGCGCTGGAATGGGAACCGGGAACAGGAGAGCATACCCGCGGAACAGAGGAGTTCCCCGCAGATTACACCCCCTGCTTTGGCGGATTCCGGGAATCTCACTATGAATGTGTAGCTTGCCATTGCCCGCTGGACGCCGAGGGAAATGTAATAGAGCCGGAA
>DMMB01000050.1:28610-33353 GCA_003453215.1 Oscillospiraceae bacterium
ACCCCCTGCTTTGGCGGATTCCGGGAATCTCACTATGAATGTGTAGCTTGCCATTGCCCGCTGGACGCCGAGGGAAATGTAATAGAGCCGGAAGAGGCAACGGGAGCACACACCCCCGGCGAACAGCACGAGTCGAATTACACGCCCTGCAACGGCGGCTTTACAAACGAATGGTATGAGTGCAAGGCTTGCCACCAGCCCTGCGATGCCGAAGGAAATGCGCTGGAATGGGAACCGGGAACAGGAGAGCATACCCGCGGAACAGAGGAGTTCCCTGCGGATTATACCCCCTGCTTTGGCGGATTCCGGGAATCTCACTATGAATGTGTAGCTTGCCATTGCCCGCTGGACGCCGAGGGAAATGTAATAGAGCCGGAACCGGGAACGGGCAGTCATACCCCCGGAACCGAAAAGCATGAGCCGGACTATACGCCCTGCAGTGGCGGCTTTGTAGGCGAATGGTATGTGTGTGACCTGTGCCATCAGCCCTGTGCTGCCGATGGCGGCGAAGCTGCGTGGGAGGAAGCAAAGGAAGGACATAGAATAGTGGAGGTGCCCGAAAAGGCGCCGACTTATGAATCGGAGGGAAACTGGGCATACTGGGAGTGTGAAGTGTGCCACAGCATGTACCGCGATGCCGAAGGGACTGAGGTAATCGAGAACTGGGACGAGATCGTTCGCCCCAAGCTGGAGCCGGAGGAGCCTTCCTCCATGGAAACCACCATCAAAGAGGGCTTGAATGAAGTGCCGGAAGCAGTAGCGGCACAGTACCCAACCGTAGAGGATATTTATAAAGCACTGCTGGAAGCTGCCCTTTCCGGGAATTCCGCGATGAAAAAGGAAAATACCAATAGCGTCCTTCTGGATGTCTCTCTTGAAATTCACAATCCCGATGGAACCGTAACAAAGGTAGAGGCCGAAAACTTCCCGGAAGAGGGTGTGGAGGTTCTGCTGCCTTATCCTGAGGGCACCAACCGGACCTATATCTTTGTCATCACCCATATGATTGCTTCGGGCGAGCACGCCGGTGAAATTGAGGTGCTGAATTATCGGGCCGAAGCCGATGGCCTGCGGGTACGCTTTACCAGTATGTCTCCCGTTTGCATTGCCTATCAGGCCGGGTCTTCCTCCACCATCACCATTATTGCATGGAATACCACCTCTGAAAGCGGCAGCAATCCTACCACTGGTGCCGCGAATCCCCAAACGCTGCCTGTTCTGTTTTTCGGCGGCGCGCTGGTTGTGCTGCTGGCGGTGAAGAAGAAAAAGGCATAAGCGGCAAATAATAAAGCTTATAAGTAAGACCCGCTGCGGGAGCTGATCCCGCGGCGGGTCTTTTAATAGGGGAATGCAGGGATTGCAAAAAATACAAGGGAAAAAGATCCTGTAAATCCCAATTTTTGTGCAAATTCTGCCCATGCCTTTCCAATATTGCAAATCTTTTGTAAATAAAAGTGTAATCGGAACCATTTCTCTGCAAAAAAGGGGCGTTTTGCCCGTATTAGTGAAAGGACTTTTTCGCACCGACCAAAAATCCTCTCTTTCGGTCCCTCTCCCCGAAGGAAAGTGAATAGGAGAGCCTTTTGGCCCCGAACAGTGAAACCGGGGCGGTCGGTTTGGCTTCTGCAAAAGGGAAGCCGCTTTGGGGCAAACCTCATCGGGCAATTTGGGGGTCTGTCCTCCCGGGAACCTGCCTCCCACTGCACCTTGAAAATGGAATAGAAGAAGATAGAAGCATGGAAAAACGCCCCCGCCCAGCGGGGGTGTGGGGAGCTGTTACTTTGCGTAAATCATACCAATGAGGCCATTCAGCCAGCGCGCAGGAAGAACTTTTGTCAGAAAAACGGCGCCTTTGTAGGCAAAGCCAATGGTATGCAGGGGCTTTCGGTCATTTCGCAGGGCAACTTTTGCTACAAATTCGCCGGCCTTGGCAGGGTCCATACCGGTCTGTTCATCTTTTTCCATACCGGCAACGCTGCGGCTGATGCGGCCGCCATAAATATCGTCGCCCACAATGCTTTTTTGCCGGGCGGCCGTAAAGCCGGTTTTAATATCGCCGGGCATAACGGCAGCAACGGTAATACCAAAAGGCTTTACCTCATTGGAAAGGGCCATGGTGTAGCTGTTGATGGCGGCTTTTCCGGCCGAGTAATAGGTCTGGAAAGGGATAGGGGCGGCGGCCGCCACCGAACTGAGATTGACGATGTGGCCATAACCCTGTTTCCGCATCAGCGGCAGGATGGCCCGGTTCATCCGCACCATGCCAAAAAAGTTGACATCAAAAAGACGCTGGGCGTCTTTGGTTTCGGTAAATTCCACCGCGCCGGAAATGCCAAAGCCGGCATTGTTAATGAGAATATCAATGCGGCCGTTTTCTGCCATCACCTGTTCTACGGCAGCGGCAATCTGGCTTTCATCGGTAATGTCGCATTTAAGGTGGGTAATGCCCTCTACTTCGCTTTCGCGGCGGCTCAGTTCATAAACTTTGCAGCCCCGGTCGCGCAGGGCTGCGGCGGTGCAAAGGCCAATGCCGCTGCTGCCGCCGGTAATGATGACTACTTTGTTCATGCTTTTTCTCCCAATACATTGCCAATAATTTCAACCGCTTCATCGATGAGCGGTTTGGTAAGGGTGGCCATATAGCTGGTTCGCAGCAGGCACTCGGCAGGAGGTGTGGCGGGCGGCAGCACCGGGTTAACATAAACACCGGCATCATACAGCTGGCGGGCCGCCGTCAAGGTATTTTCGACGGTATAGGTATACAGCGGAATGATGGGGGTGGTGGATTCGATGATCTTGACCTTTTTCTTCCGCAGGCCGTCCCGGGCGTAGGCAGAAAGAGCATTAAGACGCTCTACAATCTCCGGATGGGCTTCCAGATAGCGGAGAGCCGCCAAGGCCGTGGCGCAGGAAGCCGGCGTAATGGAAGCTGAGAAGATGAACGGCCGGGAAGCATGGCGGACATATTCGGCGACCTCATTGCTGGAAGCCATGTAGCCGCCCAGGCTGGCCAGCGATTTGCTGAAGGTGCCCATATAAATATCCACTTCGTCTTCCAGACCAAAGTGGCTGGCCGTACCCCGGCCGCCTTCTCCCAGGACACCCAGTCCATGGGCATCATCCACCATGACCCGGGCCCCGTACTGTTTGGCCAGGCGTACGATTTCCGGCAGTTTAGCAATATCGCCGCCCATGCTGAATACGCCATCGGTGACAATAAGACAGCCGGCGGTCTCCGGTACCTTTTGCAGCTGGCGCTCCAGATCCTCCATATCGGCATGGTCGAAGCGCAGCATTTTGCCGTAGCTCAGCTTGCAGCCATCGTAGATGCTGGCATGGTTTTCTTTATCGCAGATGACATAGTCGCCCCGCCCCACAATGGCACTGATGATGCCGAGATTGGACTGAAAACCGGTGGAAAAGGTAACAACGGCCTCCTTGTGCAGGAAACGGGCCAGCTCGGCCTCCAGTTCCAGGTGCATTTCTAGAGTACCATTGAGAAAACGGGAACCGGAACAGCCGGTGCCGTATTGTTCAAATGCTTTGATGCCGGCTTCGATGACCTCCGGGCAGGTAGTAAGACCCAAATAGTTATTGGAACCCAGCATAATGCGGCGGCGGCCCTCCATAATGACTTCCGGGGCCTGGCGGCTTTCCAGGGCATGGAAATAGGGATAAATCCCCTTTTCTTTCAGTTCGCTGGCCAGGGATGGCTTGCGGCATTTTTCAAATAAATCGATCATTTTTAGTTACTCCTCCTCTTGTTCCAATGCCGTCAGGAAAGCATCCAGTACGGCAGCAGTGGTATCCAGCTCCTGCTGGGAAAAGCGATGGGTAAGTTGGGTTAATAGACGATCAAACCGGCCGGGAGCCTCCAGTGTTTTCCGGCGGTATTCGCTGCCTACCCTCAGGCGGCATTCTCGGCGGTCACGGGGGGAAGCAATTTTTTCGACAACGCCTTTTTGCGCCAGCTCATTCACCCGGTAGGTAGCACTGGGCTGAGAAATCCCCATTTCTCCGGCAAACTGAGTGAGGGTGGGCTGCTCCAACAGATAGATCACATCGGTAGCAAAGGCATCGGCAGTGGAAAGCTGTCCGGTGCGGCGCAGCAATCGGCGATAAACCGTCAGGCGCATCCGGTGATAAAGGACCAAAAAACGGTTGGCAGCTTCCATGGTGGGACCTCCTTTTTTTCAAAGCATAAAATATTTTATATAAAATATTTTAATATTATTATAGGCGACAGCCGCCGCCCGGTCAAGTGAAGATTGTGTGAAAGAAAAAGAAACCGGGCAGAACGAAAAATCCCCTGCCGGAGCAAAGCCGTACAGGGGATTTTGATATAGGGGGAGAAAACATGAAAAAGTCGAAAATAAAGCCAAAAAATCAGGAAAGAAGAATGCGGTCGTTGGCAAAATCTTCGGCGGTGGAAAGGGTGAAGGCGTGCAGCAGGTCATCCACCGTCAGGCGCTTTTTCTCTTCGCCGCTGACATCGAATACAATTTTGCCGGCATTCATCATGATAAGGCGGTTGCCGTGGGCAATGGCGTCTTTCATATTGTGGGTGACCATCAGGGTGGTAAGGTTGCCCTCTGCCACAAAGCGATCGGAAAGTTCCAGCACCTTGGCGGCCGTTTTGGGATCCAAAGCGGCGGTGTGTTCATCCAGCAGCAGAACCTTGGGACGTTTCATAACCGCCATCAGCAGGGTAAGCGCCTGCCGCTGGCCGCCGGAAAGCAGGCC
>DMMB01000050.1:33547-33731 GCA_003453215.1 Oscillospiraceae bacterium
CGCTGGCCGCCGGAAAGCAGGCCAACCTTGGAGGTCAGGCGATCTTCCAGCCCCAAATCCAGCTCGGAAAGCAGTGCGCGGAATTGCTCCCGATCGGAAGAGGAGATGGCCCAGCGCAGCCGGCGGCGTTCACCGCGGCAGGCTGCCAGCGCCATATTTTCTTCGATCCACATATCGGCGGCCG
>DMMB01000063.1 GCA_003453215.1 Oscillospiraceae bacterium
GGTTTTGGGGCGCTGCGCGCCCCGGCGCCGCCGCCCGGTTTGCCGCTTACACCGGGATCAGCAGGGGGCCGGCCGGGCAGCATTCGTCCATTTCGCCGTTGTCCTCGCGGATCCTCGCCTCACTGGTATTGTAGCGGCGGGCCACCTCCCACAGGCTTTCCCCTTCTGTCGCCATGTAGATATAGAGTCCCCGGGGCAGACGGTTTTCTTTGGGGGCATTTTCGTCCACCGTCATATCTTCCAGGACGGCCAAGCGGCTGGTGCGGCACACCGCCCCCTGCCATGCCAGTTCACAGGTCAAAGTCAGTTCGCTGCCCGTCTGCTCCCAGCGGCAGCCGCGGCATTCCAGCCCGGCCTCCCAGCGGCAGTCCTCCCCGCAGGTCAGCCGCCGCTGCACCTCCATGGTTCGGTCGAAGCTGTAGTATTCACCGTCCCCCATTTTAGTCAGCAGGGTCAGCCCCAGGCGTCCTTCCACCAGCAGGCCGTCCCCTTCGGGCGAGACAGTGCAGCCCTCCACCCGAACCCAAAGGGCGGTCACTTCGCCGGCCGCCTCCGGCAGCGGCAGCGTTTCCCGCCGGGTTTCGGTCTCCCGGCAAATGCTGACCAGTTCGGTGGTCTGCAGTGTTTTGCTGCGGCATTCCGATTGGTATCGGGTGGAATAGCCATCGGTGCAGCAGCTTAGGGTGTAGGGCCGGTACCATTTTCCCTCAGCGCTTACCGTCACGTTCCATTCCAGGGAACGGTATTCGCCATCGTCATCCTGCATTGGCTCGGCTGTGGGGGCCAATGCCCAACACCGAACATCAAATTCGGCATCGGCGCCCTCGGGGCAATCCATCGCCAGCTCAAAGGGGAGGGTGCACTCAGCATATTGCCAGCCGCCGTTTTGATCGGCACAGTGGGCCGTCGCCAGCACTTCCCCGGTGACAAGCAGCCGGCCATCCAGCCATTTTTCCTCCCGCCGGCTAATGACCGCATCGCACCGCAGCACCCTGGTCAGCGGGGCAGCGCTGCCCTCCAACTGTGTGGTTTTGGCCAATCGCTGTTCCCGGCTGAGCGAACCGCAGAGCCGGATCCCTTTTTGCTCCGCCATCTTCAGCTGGAGGGTGGGCGTGCTGCTGCCGGCCAGGATTTGCTGCGAATGGCAGGCTACCACTGCAGCGCTGACCCAAACCGAACCCCGAATTTCCAAACGGCGCTGATTGACCGCCCGGCAGCTGACCTGTCCCGGCAGCAGGGTTACGGTAATAATGGGATCTTCCGCTTCGCCATGCAGTTCCATCATCCGGGTAAAGGGCACTTTGTATTCGCCGCGGGCCGGCTCTCCCCCGGCAGAAATATACAGGATATGGAGGGTAGCCAGCCCCTCTACCTCCAGCCGCCCGGCGGTAATATTCTTCCCCATCGGCACCGGGGTGAGGGTGCACTTTAAAATTCGGCGGATGTCGGGGCAATAATCCGGCAGCAGGGCATCGCATTCCACCGGCTGTTCCACCGTTTCTTCCAGGATGGTCTCATAGCTTGGGACAGTTTGCCGGCGCAGTTCAAGTTCCATTTTCATTCTCCTCTCCGCAGTTGGGCGGCGGCCTGCCGTCCCATCGTTTCAATGGAACTATATTCGGCCGTTGTCCTTTTTATGCCGGATCGCCCCTCGCGAGCGGGCGCGGGCGAAGCACTATTCTATTTTCAAGGTGCTGACGGGAAAGGGTTCCTACAAGGCTGGGGGGATTGCTTGATGGAAATGGCTTCTGTACGGCAGAGAACCCCCTCAAGCAAGGCGATGCGAACCGCTTCTATCCCAATAAAAAATGATAGCGGTATGCCCCCAGCACCGGTCGCTACGGGGATACGGCATTCAATGTGCATTCGTTGGAGCTGTGGTCTGCCCATCTTGGAAAAATGAGGGCTATCTTTGAGTTTATTCCTCCTCAGAAACATTCCGTCACGATGGCGGTCTTGCTCACGACAGCCGGAACATTCCTTCCCGGTGGAAAGTAGAGTGAAATGACGACGGAGAATGGGTGGCGGTTCAAATCCGTGAGCACCCGTGAGGAAGCGGAAGGCCCAAAATATGAGCAAACACAAAAATGAAAAGGGACTTTCCCCTGCCAAAAGCCCTTTCACTAATACGGGCAAAACGCCCCTTTTTTGCAGGAATTTGGTATCAAATACACATTTTTTAAGAGAAAATTTACAGGAGTGGGAAAGATTGGGCGGAAATTAGCCCCCAAAAGAGGCGCGGCAGCGCAAAAGAGACTGGACAAACGGCGTGGTGCGTGTTATATTATAGCCATAATGTAACCGGTTACATTGCCATCTTATGGCAGCAAGGCGACCCGGAATAAAGGAGGTTATGACATGAAAGAAACCGAAAGAATTAAAGCTGGACTGCTGTTCCGTCCCAATTCGATGGAGCTGCGGGACACCAAACACAAGGCGCACGAGACCTGCCGGCTGGTGAATACACTGGATGAATATGACGAGCGGATCCCGGGGCTGATGCGTTCCATTCTGGGACGGGTTGGCGAAAAGTTCTACTTCCAGACACCGGTGCAGTTTAACTATGGCATCCACACCTATATTGGGGAAGACTTTTTTGCGAACTACAACTTCTGCGTACTGGATGACGCCGATGTGTACATTGGCGATAATGTGATGATTGCCCCCAATGTTTCGCTGATGGCGGCTTCTCACCCGCTGATTGCACACGAGCGGCTGGGGCTGATGTGCGGGGACGACGGGCTCCCCACCATTGCCGAGAATGCCGAACCCATCCACATTGGTAACAATGTATGGATTGGCTGCAATGTAACGGTCATCGGCGGTGTGACCATCGGCAACGATGTGGTCATCGGTGCGGGGAGCGTTGTGATCCATGATATTCCCGACGGCGTGCTGGCTGCGGGCAATCCCTGCCGGGTCATCCGGAAGATTACCGAGGCGGACAGCATGAAAGAACTGGCCCGCGAGGAACTGTAAAAACAATATTGCTTTTAAAAGAAGGCGGCTGCCCCAATCGGGGCGGCTGCCTTCTTGGGCAAGGGAGAAAAAAGGGGACGGGCCGCAGGCCCGGAGCCAAATTGTCGCACAAATTTTATTTAATGTAAAATATACTTGACACAAAATTGTCCCCGTGATAAACTGATGGCAGAAAGCGAGGCGAGGAGCAATGGAGGCTTTTCTGCAAAGTCCCTGGACACCGCTGCTGCTGGCGGTAGTCGTTTGGGGTGTAGTACAGCTGGTAAAGGCTCTGCTGGATCGCAAATAAGGAGACATCGATATGGACTTTATATTTCTGGGCTTTATGGCGGCAATGATAGTCGCCGGACTGGTGGTTGGCAAGCTGGCGGGGAAAAAGCTTGGGAAGGCGGAATTTGACGAGCGGCAGCAGCTGGCGCGCGGAAAAGCCTACAAAGCGGGCTTTTACACCCTGCTGGTCGGACTGCTGGCGGTGTACCTCATCCCGGTCTTTACTGAGTGGCAGCCGGAAGATGCTGCTCTGCTGCCCTTTTCTGTAATCTGCGTGGGGGTGACGGTCTTTGCCTGCGTGGCTGTTGCCAACGATGCCTACCTTGGTATCCGGCAGAACCCGCGTGCCATGCTGCTTATGCTCGGCATCGTGGTGGTGGGCAACCTGACTGCCGGTTTTTCCGTCATGAGATCGGTGGGCTTTGCCGATGGCCTGACGGTGGAAAACAGCATGAACCTCATCATCGCTGCCATGGGCCTTATCATACTGGCGGCTTTG
Source organism: Oscillospiraceae bacterium (assembly GCA_003453215.1). Classification (GTDB taxonomy): domain Bacteria; phylum Bacillota; class Clostridia; order Oscillospirales; family Ruminococcaceae; genus Angelakisella. The sequence continues at coordinate 3,749 of DMMB01000063.1, forward strand.
GCCATCCGGCTGCGGGCAGCGGTCCGGGATGAGGAGTGATGCCATGAAAAACCTGAAATTAAAAGCGGCCCGGGCCGCAATGGATCTTTCCCAACAGGGGCTGGCGGATCTCTGCGGTGTTTCGCGGCAGACCATTGTGGCGATTGAAAAGGGGGATTACAATCCGACCATCAACCTGTGCCGACAGATCTGCCGGGTACTGGGGAAAACACTGGACGAACTATTCTGGGAGGAGGAAAACGATGGCTGATAATCCCAAAAGCGGCGTTCAAACCCGCAAGGAGAAACCCTATGATGAACGACAGAAGCTGGTGCGCACCCAATGTTTTGCCCACGCATTTTTTATCATGCCGGTACTGCTGCTGGGCAATGTGATGCTGCTGGATGCCGGCGTGCCGTGGTTTGACAGTTCCATCGGCTGGCTGGTAAGTTTTGAAATAGCGGTGACCTTGGCGGTGGTAGAAATGATCGGCCGGGAGGCCTGGCTGCCGCCCGGTGCAAAACGTTCGGTGGTGTGGAGCATCTGCTATATGCTGCTGGCCCTGGCCGGTATGGCTGCCTGGGGATTTCTCCTCTGGCACAGGGCCACGTACCAGGGGATTGCCGCCGTGGAAAACGGCATTTTATCAAACGACTGGATCTATGTCATCACCTTTTTGTGTGCGGCGATAGTAGAACTTTCCTATCTGTTGCTGCTTTTGGTGCGGCGGATAAAGAATACCGATGAGGAGGGGTAACGACCCCTCCTCCCTTTTGTGTGAGGAACAGGGGGCCGCAGGCCCGGCGGCA
>DMMB01000089.1:0-2281 GCA_003453215.1 Oscillospiraceae bacterium
GGATTCTGCCAAAATAGAAACTTTATTTTTTGCGGCGGGTCCGCAGTTTTTGCAGCAGGGGCTTGCCGCGCAGGAAAGCCCAGTACCAGAATGGGGAAAGAACGTGGTCGAACTCGCCGGCAAGTTCGGTAACGCCTACCGAGTGGCAGAAACCCTCCTTAAAACGGTACAGGCCGTTTTCCTTACTGAGAGAGTACACCCCGCCAAAATCGTAGAAATCCACCCCGAGGGAGCAGGCCCAGCGGATCATCTCCGCCTGCATGGCATAGGCGGGCATCAGATTGCGCTTTTCATTGCTGCTGGCCCCGTAAATGTAAAATACTTTGCGGCCATAGTGCAGCGCAATAGCGGCGGCCAGCGGCTCCCCTTCAAATTCCGCCAGACAGATGCGGCAGCGCTCCGGGCCATAGGCTTCCATCATGCGCTGGAAATAATCCAGCGGACGGTGGCCAATGCCGTCCCGCTCGCAGGTTTCCAGGTAGATGCGGAAGAACGTTTCCAGTTCTTCGGCGCCGGCCCAGCGGGTGGTTACCCCTTTGCGGGCCGATAGCCGGATATTGTAGCGGGTCTTTTCGCCAAAGGTGGGCATCAGCTCTTCCAGTGTTTTGCCCTCCAGCGGCAGGAACATATTGAAGCGGGGCTGGATTTGATCGTGCAGGCCGCAGTTGCGGGCGCGGCAGCGCAGACCCAGTTTTTCATACTTGGCAATGAGTTCATCGGTATAGGGCGTTTCGGGATCGAACCGCAGCAGAAAGGCCCGGTGTTTTTGGAGAGCGGGGGCGGCCTCCCGCATCAGGGCGGCAATGGTTTCGGTATCATAGGGATCGCAGACCGGGCCGCGGGGCGCATAGGCCAGTGTGCGGCCGGCTACGGCCGGGGCAAAGATGATGCTGATGGCGGCGGTGATTTCCCCGTTATTCTCCAGATAGACCTGCTCGCCTACCCAGCCTTTTTTGACATAGGCCCAGCTGCGGTCCTGCATCAGGTTGCCCCAGGGACTATGGGTGACAAATTCCGTATAACGAGCCACAGCAGCGGCATCCTTTTGCTGCAGGATAGGCATAACAAAAAATCTCCTCTTTTTTAATCAATCCAAAATCAATCCCGGGCACCGCAGCGTCCAGCCGGCTTTGGGGATAGAGCCTTACAGCCCCAGACAGCGGCGGGCAATGGCCAGATCCGATTCATAAAAATCGTAGCGGCCCTGCACCTTTTGGTAATCTTCTTCGCCTTTGCCGGCCAGAATAAGAATTTCACCGGGGGCCAGCTCCGCAATGGACTGTTCCACCGCAGCGGCACGATCCGGCAGGATAAGGTAACGGTGGTGGAATTCCCCAATGTAACCGGCCATTTCCCGGCAGATTTCGGCCGGATCCTCAAAGCCGGGGTCTTCGGCGGTGAGGTAAACGAAATCGGCGTATTCCCCGCAAAGGTGGCCAATATCCACCCGGCGTTTCAGGTTTTTGTGGCCGGGGCAGCCGCACAGCACCTTAATGGGGGCGCCGGGGTAATCCTGCTTTAAGGAGCGGAACAGTGCGGTAAAGCTGAGAAAATTGTGGGCGTAATCCACAATGACGGTGCGGCCGTCCTTTTGCAGGACATTCATCCGGCCGGGTACCGTCACATCGGCAATGCCGGCGGCAATGGCGTCATCGGGGAGGCCAAGGGCGCGGGTGATGGTGATGGCGGCCAGTGCGTTTTCGATATTGAAGCGGCCCTCCATGGTGATGCGGAAATCCCGACGGGAATTTTTATCGCAGACGGTAAAGGTGAAGCCGGGGGTTTCCTTGCGGATGTTTTCCACCCAGAGATCGCAGGAGGAATCCTTGCCGCAGACCAGCACCCGCTCGGCATGGGCCTTAGCGGTGGCATAGATCTCCTCAAAGCGATCGGTGCCGCGGCAGATGACGGCAAGTTTGCAGTTTTTCATCAGCTGCAGTTTGCACTGGAAGTAATCCTCAAAATTTTCGTGCTCCAGCGGGCCAATGTGATCCTCCGAAAGATTGAGGAACAGCCCGACGGTGAAAGGAACGCCATAGACCCGCTGCTGCTTGTACGCCTGGGAGGAAACCTCCATCGTCAGGTGGTGGATGCCATGGGCCAGCGTATCGGCAAAGCACTGCTGCAGCTCCAGACTTTCCGGCGTGGTAAGGTGGGCTTCGGTGCTTTCGCCGCCGGTGTACATTTCTACGGTGGAAAGGACAGCTGTGCGGTGACCGAGGGCGGTATCCAGAATGTTTTTGACGAAGTAAGTGGTAGTGGTTTTGCCCTTGGTGCCGGT
>DMMB01000089.1:2496-2932 GCA_003453215.1 Oscillospiraceae bacterium
GGTTTTGCCCTTGGTGCCGGTGAGCCCGATGAGGGTGAGCTGCTCGGCCGGGTGGCCGTAGTATTCGGCGGCCAGGACGGAGAGCGCCTTGCGGACATCGCGGACGATGAGGGCGGGGGTGTTTTCGTCATAGGGCTGCTCCGCTACATAGCATGCAGCGCCGGCTTCCAGGGCTTTTTGCAGGTATTCGGGTTTAAACCCCAGGCCCTTGCAGATAAAAAGAGCGCCGGGAGAGACCGCCCGGCTATCGTAGGTGAGGGCAGGGAAGGTGAGTTCCTGCGGGCAGTGGGAGGCGGAAAGCAGCAGGTCCTGCTGCTGCAGGGCAGCGGTGGCCTGAGTGAGGGAAAGAGTGTAATCCATAGGTTCTCCTTATGAGGCGGGGCCGGCAGAAAGCGGGCCGCAAAGTGGATAAAATGCGATAAGCGGGGGGCCGGGG
>DMMB01000070.1:0-20715 GCA_003453215.1 Oscillospiraceae bacterium
GCGTTCGGGACGCAGAGGTCGCAGGTTCAAATCCTGTCATCCCGACCAAATAAAAAAGGACGCTTATAGGCGTCCTTTTTTATTTGGTCGTCGGGGAGCATATCCCAATTTAGCCACAAGAGAAACAAAATTTATATTTTCAAAAGGGGAACCGCCATGGCTCCCCTTTTTTCATGCATTTTCCCGGAGATTTTATTCCGGCAGATGAAGAATGAAACGATTGATGAACGAAACGATCTCCTGCAAATGATTGAGATTCAATACCGGGCACGCTGCCTGCAGGCCGGGAATATCGGTGGCGATGGCTATGGGAGCCTGCGACACCGGCTGCCCGGAATTCCCCTGCCGGACAATTTCTATTTTGGGATAGTCGCTATTTTTAAAGCCTTCCAGCAGCACCAGGTCGCAGCTATTCCACAGCCGCGGCGCGTGGAGTATTTCCGCCTGCGGTGTTACAACCATACTGCAGCCATCGCTTGTTACCGCCGCCGGCAGGGCCCCTGCGGTGCGTACCCGGAAGCTATCTGTCTGCGGTACATCGGGGGTAAAGGCATGGCCATCGTGCTTGCAAAAGCCCACCTGTAAGCCCCGCTGTGTATAGGCCGCCGCCAGTTTTTCGCACAGCGTCGTTTTCCCGCTGTTTTTTACCCCGCAGATGGCAACCACCGGCGGTGTTTTTAACTTTTGATATTCCTGCGGTGTATTGACGTTCCCCAAAACAAAATCCGGGAAGCGGGTGGAAGCCATCTCCAAAACGTGCGCTTCGGCCCGTTCCAGCAAATCGGACATCCGGCCGTTTTCTTCCGCCAGCATTTGTTCCAGGAGCGGCAGGCACTGGCGCGTGTACACCCCGCAAAGCGGCTGCAGTCGCCCATCGCGGCTCTTCAGCACCCAGGCCCTCCAACCGGCATCGGAAAAGGAAGTCAGATATTCCACCAAGCCGCGCGGAAAGTACGGCAAATCGCAGGGAAGCACCAGCAGGGCATCACTTCGGCAGCGCCGCAGCGCCGAATAGAGACCGCCGATCGGCCCCCGATTGGGAAAATCATCCGGAACGGAAACCCAGCCGGGTAATGTGTACGTCCTTTGACCCACACTCAGCAGCTTTTCCTCAAAATTCTGCAGAACGGCAGCCGTATGGGATAAAAAGGTGCCGTTTCCATAGGGAAGCTGCGCTTTATCCTGCCCCATGCGGCGGCTGTTGCCGCCCGCCAGCAAAAGAGCGCCTATGGTCCTTGGAGCGATGCCTTTTCCTCCCTTTTTCTGCTCTATTTCTTGCTGCTTTCCAGTTTTTCACAGATTTCTGTCTTCCAGATTATCCGTTCAAGGCCTTGCCCAGACCGCTGCGAATACGGGAAACATAGATGACGCAGCCGGTTTGCCAGCGATACGGATAGGGTTCCAGCAGCGTTTCCTTTTCGGCGGCGGTGCAGCTGGTAAATACCCCGCCCAGGCAATGCTGCTCACACGCCGGCAAAAAGCCGCGCTCGCGGCGCTCCATGCACAAATCGCACTTGACTGCCTTCCGCTTGCCATTCACTATTTTAAGCCCTATGGCGCCGTGGGGGCATTTTTTGAAGCACAGCCCGCAGCCGACGCACAGATCTTCTTCCACACGGATAGCGCCCTCCCCGGTGCGTACCAAAGCTTTGCGGGGGCAAACCTCCACACAGGCCGGTGCATCGCAATGCTGACAGGCCACCGGTAAAAAATCGCACCGGACGCGGTTTTCCTGCTCATTTTCCACGCGGAATACCTCCACCGGTTTAAAATCCTCCGGGGCAAGGCCATGTTCCCGCTTGCACGCCACCTGACAGGCTTTGCAGCCCCAGCACCGGTCGATATCGACAATCATAAATAGCTTTTGCCCATTCATTTTTCTTCCTCCTCGGCCGGCAGTACCCGGCAAAGGTAGCCACGGTCACATACCGTCCCTACCCCGGCGGCGTATTGCCCCCAGCTGACCGTTTTATTGATGTTGTATTCCTCCCACCAGCCGGAAATCCCCTGTACCACGTCTTCCCGAAGTCCTCTGGTAAAGCGGGCATAGGCATAGGCTTTTCCGGCCCGGGATTCCACCAGCACTTTTTGGCCCTCGTGTATCCCCAGCTTTTCCGCTGTTTTGGGGTGGATATCCAAAAAGGCGCGGGGCGCCAGTTCCAGCAGATAGGGATTGGTGCGGTTTTCCGAAATCCGGTAGGCGCTTTCATGCCGGCCGGTGGTCATCAGCAGCGGATACTGCCGGTACAATTCCGGCGTTACATCGGCTCCCTCAAACGACGGGGTGTAAACCGGCAGCGGCATACAGCCCTTTTGTTCCGCCAGTTGGGAGTAAAGTTCTATTTTACCGGAGGGCGTTTTGAAGCCCTTCTTTTTGTAAAGCTCATACTGCAGCGGCGCGTACAGGCGGCGCTTTTGACGGGCGCTTTCGAACGTTTCTCCGGTTGGCGCCAACATATAGTTATAAAGATCCAAATGATCCTTCCAGAATTCCTTTTCCAGCCCCAGCCGGCGGGCCAGATCGCAGATAATATCCACATCATTGCGGGCTTCGGCGATTTCGGTCACTTTTTGCTGGATCAGCGTATGACGGTTATCGGTCTGGAATGAGCTGATGACGTTATTGCGCTCCAGCCAGCTGGAAGCCGGCAGAACGATATCCGCCATTTTGGCAGTGGGCGTCATAAAAATATCGCAGACGGCAAGGAAATCCAGCGAGCGGATGGCCTTTTCCACCAGATCGCTGTTGGTATAGCTCACCAGGGCATTGGAACCAAAAATTAAAGCACAGCGGATGGGATAAGGATCGCTGCTGAGCACCTGCTGCCACAGGGTGGGCATATGGGCGGTGGGCACCGGAGAAAACTCCCGCGTGAGCAGCGGGAATTCCTCGTAACCGCAGCGTTTTTTCTGTACCTCCTGCGGCAGGGCGGCGGCCCGCACAAAGTCCAGCGTATTCTGGCTGATCTCGCCGCGGCTGCTGCCCACGATATTACTGCCGGGTTTGCCGATATTGCCGGTGATGCTGATGAGGATGGAAATGGCGCGGGTGCACTCCATGCTGTCGTGCTGCTGATCCACCGCCAGACAGCGGATTAAGCTGGCAGCCTTTGCCCCGGCATACAGGCGTGCTGCTTTCCGGATCTGCTGAGCCTCCACACCGGTTTTTTCGGCAGCCCATTCCGCGGTATAGTCCTTTACACTTTCCCGCAGTTCTTCAAAGCCGTAAGTCCACTCTTCCACAAAGGAGTGGTCGTAGAGATCCTCTTCGATGATGATGTGAATGAGGCCCAGGGCCAGTGCCGTATCGGTATCCGGACGGATCTGCAGCCAGAGATCGGCCTTGGCTGCCGTTTCCGAAAGGAACGGATCCACGCAGAGGAGTACCGCGCCCCGCTGGCGGGCATCCATAATATCGCCGGCCCGCACACCCCAGGTCATCGGGGGATTAATGCCCCAGCACAGGATGACATCGGCGCGGGGCAAATCAAAACTTTCGGAATACTGGGAACCGGGGCCAAAGGTCAGATTGCAATCGATGAGCCGGGGCCAAAGGCACTGCGCCCAGCCGGCAGCGCCGTTATTGGGCGTGCCGAACACATTGGCAAACCGACTGTACACCCGGCTCCAGCCGCGCCGGGTCCCTTCCAGAATGGCGACCCCTTCCGGTCCCAGTTTTTCTTTGTACTTGGTCAGCTTTTGCATAGGCGGTTCGCTGCTGGTGTATAGCGCCATGCTGATACTGGCCCTCAAGGTGGAAAAGACCCCCGAACGTCAGGCCGGCCTTGCCACCCTGTTTATGAAAAGCAACTTTGTACTTTTTGGGCTTTCGCTGGCCACCCAGCTATTGGGGGAAGGCAATATCGCCGATATTGGCCTTACCATTGCCATGCTGGTTCCGCTCAATAATATTTTCGTCATTACGGTATTCACCCTGCTGCTAAAGGATAAAAACCCTTCCCGTTCCACCAACCGCGTTTGGGGGCTGCTGCAGAAAATTCTGACCAATCCCATCTTTCTGGGGGGCGGTCATCGGCCTGCTTTTTTCCAAGTTGCAGATTACTCTGCCCACCTTTGCCGCCAAAACCATCGATCAGCTTTCCAATATCTCTGTTCCCCTGGCTCTGCTGCTGTTGGGCGCGGGATTCAAATTTTCCAATATTGCGGTGTATAAAAAGGAAATCCTGCTTGTGATGGGACTCAAGGGCATTCTGCTTCCGGCCGGGGCACTGGCTCTGGCCTCGCTGCTTGGCTTTAATGCCGTCCAGATGGTCTGCGTGCTGGTGATTTTCGGTTCTCCGGCAGCCTCCAGCACCTATGTTATGGCGCGGGAATTTGGCGCCGATGACACCCTTTCCGCCAATGGGGTTATTTTTTCCTCCCTCATCAGCGTCGTGACTATCTTCTGCTGCGTGCTGTTCCTGCGTACCGCCGGGTACCTCTAAAAAAGCTTTTTCCTTTGCGCTGACGGGCGTCCCTGCGGGGACGCTCTTTTTTTCTGTCCATAACCCGCATTCTTCCCCTATAAAGCCAAAACGGCCCCCTAAAAACGAGTAGCCGCCCTGCCGCTAAGACCCAGATTACCCACGTGCCGCTAACCCGACCTGTTCTGTTTTCTTTTGTAAAAAGGGCAGCTGATGGCGATCCCGTTCAGCTGCCTGCCGCTTTCCCCACCGCAGCCGCACACCACAGCCCCTGCGCAATAGGGAGCCATGGCGTGCGGCGCAATGAAGAACTATAAAAAGAGGAGAGAGAATGACAAATCAGGCAGCAGGCGTTGCCGTCAGCTTCTTCTTTTGGATCAGCTGCAGAACAATGATGCCTGCAAACAGGGCAAAGCCAACCAGATCGGTCACCAGACCGGAGAAGATGAGCAGCAGACCGGCAGCAAATGCCGCTACGCGCTCCACTATGCTGGCCGGGGCAAACAGATAGCCCTGAACGCAGATTGCAATGCACAGTACGCCGATGCAGCCTGTCAGAACACCCTGTGCGATGGAAAGCACGCCGCCTTCCAGCAGCAGAGGAGGAGAGTAAACGAACATAAACGGAATGATGAACGCAATAAGGCCGAAGCGGAAGGCGCGGAAACCGACCTTATTGGGATTGGCCCCGGCCAGTGCCGCACCTGCATAAGCCGAAAGAGCCACAGGAGGCGTAATGGTGGAAATGGAGCCGAAGTAGAGTACAAACAGATGAGCCGCTACCAGAGGAACGCCCATTTTGGTAAGGGCGGGAACTGCCAGGGTGGCCAGTACCATGTAGGCCGCCGTGGTAGGCAGACCGCAGCCCAGGATCAGAGAAGCCAGCATGGTCATGAGCAGGGCAATAAAGATATTATCGCCGGCTACGCTCAGCATCAGGCTGGAGAACTTGGAACCGATACCGGTAAGGGAGATGATACCGCAGATAATACCGGCGCAGGCACAGGCCGCTGCCACCGAGATAACGCCTCTCATGCCCTTTGCTATCGCCTTAAAGAAGCGATTGAACACATGGATGCGGTCTTTGTTGAAGATGATATCAACAAGGAGAATGGCGGCGATGGAATATGCCGCAGCAAAGATGGCGCTCTTGCCGGTAACAATCAGCACAATCAGCAGAATGAGCGGCAGCAGCAGGTAGCCGCCGGCTTTCAGCACTGTGCCCACAGGCTGGATTTCGCTGTCATCGGCAACGGGGATATTCTCCCGCTTTGCCTCCAGATCGACCATCAGGAAGATGGACAGGAAGTAGAATACGGCCGGGATCAGCGCTGCCAGGCAGATCTTGCCGTAGGAAACACCGGTCATTTCCGCCATCAGGAAGGCCGCAGCGCCCATTACAGGGGGCATAATCTGGCCGCCGGTGGAAGCAACGGCCTCTACCGCCGCCGCACTGGTGGGGCTGTAACCGTTCTTTTTCATCAGAGGAATGGTAAAAGCGCCGGTGGTAACTACATTGGCTACCGCACTGCCGGACATGGTGCCCATCAGGGCAGAGCTGACAACGGAAGCTTTGGCCGGGCCGCCGCGCAGCTTACCGGTCAGGGAATAAGCCAGGTTAACAAACAGTTCCCCGCCGCCGAACATTTCCAGCATGGCGCCAAACAGTACAAACAGTGCCACATACTGGGCCGAAACGTTCATCGCCGTACCATAGATGCCCTCGGTACCGGTGTACATAAAGGACATGATACGATTGACCGAGTACTGGCGATGCCCCAGTGTGCCGGGGATAAGATGCCCCAGGAATGCATAGGCCAGGAACAGAACGCCCAAGCCGGCCAGAACCGGTCCGATCGCCCGACGGGTCGCTTCCAGAACCACCAGAACCGCAATGACACCAAAGATAATATCCGTCTGGGTGGTCACGCCGGTATTGGTGGCAATGCGCTTCCAGTTCAGCAGAATGTATCCGCTGCTCAGCAGGGCCAGGATGGCCCAACCCTAGTCAATGACATTTACCTTTGCCAGGCTCTTTTTGGAAGCCGGATAGATAAAGAACAGGCAGACCGAAATGACCAGCCAGTGGGTGGCTCTTAGCTGCATGGCGCTGGAAGCACCAAAGAAGCCCACGTAGATGTGGTAAAGGCCCAACAGAACCAGCAGCAGCGTTACGCCTTTTTGGTACCAGCCGGTTAGGTCGCGTGTTCTTTTCTCGTCGCTGATTTCTTCTTCCTGCTGCACTGCATCGCTCTTTGCTTCGCTTGGCTCTGCATTGGCGGCAGCAGTCTTTTTCTTAAACAGCATCGGCAATAAACCCCTTTTCTATATATTTTCTCGATCTTCATCGCACCGTTTTGGGACGTTCTTTGATGCGATTTATTATATATAATATATTATTTTGCGTCCTTTTTGTCAATTCTCTAACTTTGTTATGCGCCAAAATCGCCACATTGCTCAAAGAGAGCATTAAAATACTGTCTATAAGTGCCAAAAACCGCCAAGAAAAAGAGGAGAGCACAATGGCCCCTCCTCTTCTGGAAATTTTCGGGATTATTCGTCATGGTGGTAGCGGGCGCTGCCGGCAAATTTGTGCATCCGGGTAAAGCGTTCCAGCTCGTCGTAATCCTTTAGGGATAGCAGTTCAATGATCCGGTCATGTTCGGCGCTGGATTCTCTCATACGCTCGGGAGCAATCTGAAAGACCGACCGTGTAATGCCCCAGCGGTGTCTCAAATCATTAATCATATCGATTAATTCCTGGTTGGGCAGGTTGCGGTAAATCCGGGAGTGGAAGTCGATATTCCGATACTGGAAACCCTCCACATCATTTTCTTCCGCCATTTTCCACAGCTCTTTGTTCATGTTCCGCAGTTCTTCCAGGTCTTCCTCAGTCAGATAATCCGCGCTCAAGCGGGTGGCGTAGGCTTCCAGAACGCCCTTGATCATAATCATATTGCGTACCGTTCCGTCGCTTACGCCATTGATGACTGCGCCGCGGTTGGCCTCGATGGTTACATATCCTTCCCGCTGCAGCATTCTCAGCGCCTCCCGGACCGGAATATCACTGACCCCGCACTCTTTGGCAATCTGGCTGATGACCACACGGTCCCCAGCCTTCAGCTGCAGGCCCATAATCTTTTCCAAAATATAGTCATAGGAGATTTCCACCTTGCTTTTGTACTGGAATGCTGTTGCCATAGTTTACAATTCCTCTCTTGCGTCAATTTTTATCAAAACTTTGCCACACATTATATTTATATCATACCTTCGCTTGACAAAGGCACATACGGTTTTTGCGGACATAAATGCTGCCCAACATTGTGTGTCGCGTTGACAGGCGCCAGCCTGACTGCCGCTCCACGCTTCCTCGAGCAGCATTTCTCCCACGCAAAAACTCCAAAGGACTTTTCAGCGAGGGAAAATCAGATGATGACAAGGAAGAGAACCGCAGGAATACTTGCGTATTTCAAGGTTCGATAACACAGTCAGCGCTGATTTGCACCGCTGAAAAGCGTGTGTGTCCTTGTCAAACGAAGGTAATATTTATCATTTATATTAATTAATTATAACATCGCCCCTCTGCCGTTGCAATGCTTTTTCCCCTTCCGGTCCGGCCGTTTCCATCTATCGATTTCGCCCATAATTGATATGGGTACGTTTCATTTGTTTATCGTCTTTTTGAATGATATAATAGACTCAACGATATTATTACGATACAGGAGGGTTCCCCATGAAACGGAATTGGCCGGAAGGAAAACACGTTGCCGTACTGTTTACTATCATGTTCGAAGGCTGGGAAGAAGGCGCTGCCCCCGGCGTTGGTCCTATGGGAAATGCACTGAAGCCCGGTTACTATGATACCGCAAATGCCGGCTGGGCCAAGTATGCCGCCAATAACGGCCTGGAGCGCCAGCTGAAAATTCTGAAGGAAGAAGAAATCAAGGCCAGCGTTTTCTGCAGCGGCGTACAGATGGAACGTTACCCTGAGCTCATTAAGAAAATTGCGGCCGAGGGCCACGAAGTCTGCCTGCATTCCCTGGCGCAGAATATCATTCCGATCTATCTGGATGAAGCGACCGAGCGCGAGCAGATGGCTCATTGCCTGGATCTGGCGGTTTCTCTTACCGGCAAACACCCCGTTGGCTACTGCAGCCCCCGGTGCACCCCCAGCCTGAATACCAATAAACTGCTGGCGGAAAACGGGCTTAAATACACCATTGACTGGATGGGCAGCGACCTGCCTATGGTAGAGCACACCGAAGCCGGCGATATCTGCCTGATGCCCTTCCCCATGAATGTCAACGATATGCCGCTGTATGTTCGCTATGGCAATGCACCCGACCAGTATTACAAAAACCTGGTGGATGAATTTGATAACTGGTATGCCAAGCACCCCGAAGAAAAGGTGGTCTACTGGATTACCGCACACAGCCATGTCTTTGGCCGTCCCTTTGGCGCCGTACAGTTCCAGCGCTGCATTCAGTACATCAAGAGCCTGCCCTACGTCTGGATTGCCCAGCCGCACGAGGTTGCTTCCACCGTTCTGGATGTTACCTATTAATTGGCGTTTCTCGTCCCCTATTTCGAATATGCTTTGGCAGAAGATCGGGTGCTTTGTGCCCGGTCTTTTGCTTTGCTATCATAAAGCTCTTTAAAAGCGCGGCCACAGCCATCGCCCCACCGTTTCCGGTTCCCGTTGGGGTCAGCCCTTGCTGCCGTCGCTTTCCTTCTGGCTTTGCTCTACATACTTTAAAAAGGTCACAGCGGCTGCCGAGGGCATTTTTCCGCTGCGGTAAGCCAACGATATTTCCCGTTCAATCGGGTTTTTCATATGGATGATGGCTTTGCTGTGCAGGTGCGTTTTTGCCGCATGGCACGAATTCAGCGAAATATAATCCTTTTTCAGCAGATCGGCCGTAATCTGCAGGTTGCTGGTTCGGTAGGCAATTTGGGGTTCAAAGCCATAGGAATGGCACCGCTGCAAAATCTTCTTTTCCAGCATTTCATTGGAACTGGGAATAATGATCTGCCAATCGGTCAAATCCGCCCAGTCAATCTTCTTTTTCCAGGCCAGCGGGTGTTTTTTGTTCATCACTGCTACCAGCTCATCGTGGTACAGCGCTATCCCGCTCAGCTGCGGATACCCCTTGATGTCATTGATCAGGCAAAGATCCAGGTCGCCCTGGGCAATCATGGTATCCAGCGACCGGCCGGAGATGGCGTCTCGTAGGATGACCTCAATATCCGGATGAGCCGCCCGGAACCCTTCCAGCAGCGATACCAAATCGTAATTGGCCACCACCTGTTCAGTTCCTATGCGGATGACGCCGGATTGCTGCGCCGATTCCTGCCGCATTTCGCCGATAAAATCTTCCCTGAGCTGCAGCAGCTCGCGGGCATATTCCACCGCCTTTTTCCCGGCCGGTGTCAGTTCTACCTTGCGCGTTGTTCGGATGACCAGCTGAACGCCCAGCTCTTCCTCCAAATTGCGGATCTGCTGCGACAGTGTCGATTGCACCACATGGGTCATCTGGGCGGCGCGCGTAAAGCTCCTTGCTTCCGCAAGGGCCACCAGTCCCTTCAGTTGATGAAATTCCAATCGGCTCCCTCCTCGCCCCATTGGAGCTGCGCTGCAAAAAGCAGCCGGGTTGCCCCGGCTGCTTTTCCGCTGCAAAAGACCCCAATTCAAAATATCCCAATACAAATTGGCGTTATCAATCGTTGCCTTTCGGTTTCCCGGCGTATATTTTCCGGGCTTTTTCCCGTTGACAGGCTACCACATCATCCGGCGGCGTGTTCCAGTGCTGTTTTACGCACTCCACACACCAGCCGCGGCGCGGGCAGGCGCTATTTTGGCAGGGGCACTGCTCATTATAGCCTGTTTTCATCGCGGCCTCCTTTGCTTTGCGGTCTCCCTCCACGGTTCCCCATAAAGCATACTATATTATTTATACTCGTCCAGGATCTTTACAAATTCTTCGTTGGTAACGGTAGACTGCTTTTCGATGGCCAGAGCTTTAATCTTGGCAACCACCTCGTGGGCCTGCTCATCGCTCAGGGTGTAGGGGATGCCCAGCTCCTCGCACTTGGTGGGGATGGACATCTTGCCGCTGCCCTTGCCCAGCACCACCAGGCTGTTGTTGCCCACAATGGTGGGATCGATGCAGAGCATCACGACTGGATTATGCTTTACCAGGTCAATGCCGATGCCGCTTTCACGTGCAAAGGTATTGGCGCCCACAAAAGGAGCATTGTAAGCCAGGGGGCGTTTGCACATTTCGGCAACACGCTCGCAGGAGGCCTGAATTTTCTCCAGATGATAATCGTTATCCAGACCATACATCAGCTTCATGCCCATCATAATCTGCTCGGTGGCCGCATTGCCGGTCCGTTCGCCCAGGCCGTTCATGCAGGTGTGGATGACATTGGCGCCGGCTTCCATCGCGGCAAAGCTGCTGGCGGTTGCCATGCCAAAGTCATTGTGGGTATGGATCTGCAGCGGAACACCGTACTTCTTCAGGCGGCGGATAAACATATGAACCGCAGAAGGCAGGCAGCAGCCTACGGTATCCACTACGCCAATGGCATCGGGACGAGCCTCTGCCACCAGGGTGGAATACAGCCGATCAAGGGTAGCCATATCGGCCCGGCAGGTATCAAAGCCAAAGTAGATGGTCTCCAGACCCAGCTTCTTGGCGTAAGCACAGCTATCCACCGATTTCTGAATCAGCGTATCGGTATCCCACTTGGGGAACTGATATTTCAGTTTTACTTCGCTGGTGGGAATTTCGATGACGACACCGGTAGCGCCGCACTCTTTGGCCGCCTCAATATCCTCATGCATTCCGCGGGCAAAGGAGTAAATCTTTGCCTTGGTGCCGGAAGCGGTAATCTGCTTGATGGCATTAAAATCCGCCGTAGAAACCGCCGGCATACCGGCTTCAATGCGCTCGACGCCCAGTTCATCCAGCATCGCTGCAATTTCCACCTTTTGGTCGGTGCTCATAAATACGCCGGGGGTCTGCTCGCCATCCCGCAGGGTTGCGTCATGGATTTCCACCTTGGGGGCAATATTCAGCCCGCTGGTGAATTCTTCATCATAGTTGTACTTGCTTACCCAGTACTTGCCGTCATTCCATTTTGCCATAAATGAATCTCCTTTAGTTGCTCCGATCATTGCTTGTTTTCTATCTTTGCCGCGGTTTCGCCATACCGAACGGCGCCGCCAATATCGCAGCAAGGGTTCTGACACCCCTGGTAAGGCTGCCGGAACCCTTGGTAATAAACATTACACGTTCTGCATCAGTTTGCTTATTTCAGGCCAGCTTCTACATAGTATTTTTCCGCTCCGGCAGCCAGAGGGAATTTGCCTACATCGGCCAGGCCTTCTTTGGTAACATCTTTGATGGCGCTGTGATAGGTCTTCAGTTCATCCAGGTTCTCTACCAGAGCCTTGGTCATCTCATAAACGGTAGCGTCATCCAGACGGCTGCTGACATAGATGATGTTCTTGACACCGATGGTAACCGCGTCAGCATCCATATTGTAGGTGGCAGCGGGAACCGTTACAGCATTGTAGTAAGGAGCGATCTCCTGGATCTTCTGCATATGCTCATCATCAATGCTGACCATAACAACCTTATTGGTAGCTGCCATGGATGAAACCGCAGCAGCGGGCATACCAGCCATCGCCAAAGCAGCGGAAACCTGACCATCGGTCAGCTGGGTAATACCGTCATCGTAGCTGACATAGGTGGGGGTGATGTCATCCAGGGTCATGCCATAGGCCTGCAGAACTACTTCCAGAGCAGCAACAGAACCGCCGCCGGCAGGACCAACAGCAACCTTCTTGCCCTTCAGATCTGCAATGGAGGAGATGCCGCTGTTTTCGGTAGTGACAACGTGCCAAATGGAGGAGTGCAGTGCGCAAAGAACCTGAATATCCTGAACACTGTTATAGGGAGCGCTGCCATCCAGAGCATACTGAACAGCATCTGCATTGGAAATGCCGATATCGCAGTCACCATCGCTTACCAGACGGATGTTGGCAACCGAGCCATCGGTGATCTCTGCCGTGACATTCAGCTCCGGAATGTGAGAGGTCAGAACCTCTGCAAAGCCGGTACCAATAACATAGTAGGCGCCGCTGGAACTGGCTGTACCCATGGAAAGCTGCTGATTGGCAATGCCGCTGCCCTGGTTGTCGTTATCGGACTGAGCAGGCTGTTTGCCGCAGCCTACGGCAGCCAGAATCATGAAAGCTGCCAGAAAGAAAGCCAGAAACTTTTTCATTATCTTTTTCCTCCGAACTTAATTTGTAATACCTCTCCTTTGAGGTTCGTCCTGATTTTAACAAATCGGAAAATTCGAAGTCAATAAAAAATCCTATATTCTATATGATATACAGTATAGTTTCTTGTTTTTTGTTCATTTTAACAACATCTTTGCACTGCAAAAAACGGTTTTTCTGCTGCCTGCCTTTATTTTCCCCCGATTGACATTCTTTCTTTGCTGTTTTGTACTATTATTATTTTAAAGCTAAACTTAACTTTATCCCCTATGGATAAGGAGGGACTTATTGTGGATTACAGCATTGGTCAGGTCTCCCGCATGACCGGTCTGCCGGTTTCCACCCTGCGCTACTACGATAAAGAGGGTCTTTTCCCCGGCATGGAGCGCACCTCCGGCATCCGCCGCTTTACCGATGGCGAACTGGAGCGCCTGCACGTCATCGAATGCCTGAAGCGTTCCGGCCTGGAGATCCGGGATGTTCGGCAATTTATGCAGTGGTGCACCCAGGGCAGCGCCACCTACCCCCAGCGGCAGGAACTTTTCCAGCGCCAGCTGGCCACTGCGGAAGCCCAGATGCGCCGCATGGAAAAGACCATGGCCATGCTGCGCTTTAAATGCTGGTACTACGAACAGGCCATGCAGGATGGCAGCGAGGAACGCATTCTGGCAATGCTGCCGGATCACCTGCCGGCCGAAATTCAAAAGCTGTACGATCAGGCACACAGCTAAAAAGCTACGCTTTTTAGCTGTGTGCTGGGGAACGCCAGAGCCACGCAAGCAGGCCGGTCTGTGCTCTGATGAAACGCGCAGGGGGAACCTCTATGGTTCCCCCTCCACACATCCCCCTCCTTGCTATGGCTCCAGTTTTTACCCATAAGGCGAATGTTAATTTCAGGTTGAAATGCTGCGCTTTTTAGCTGTGTGCTGGGGAACACCAGAGCCATGCAAGCAGGCCGGTCTGTGCTCTAATGAAACGCGCAGGGACTCCACTATCCACTTAAATATCCCCCGGCAAAGCCGGGGGATTTATTATCTTGCCGCTGCCAGCAGCCGTTCCAGCCATTCCACCAGGGCAAAGGAAAGCCGATACTCCGGCCCCTCCGCCAGCTTTTCAATCTGCTCCCGTTCCTCACTTTCCGACGCTGTACCAATGCACAACTGCGGGAACAGCACGCACCACCAGTTGTGTCCTTTGGCTTCTCCCAGTTCAATGCGCACCGCATCATAGTAGCCGGCCGGCAAAATGGTTCCATCGTACTCCCGTGTTTCAAAGTACATTTTGACCAGACTTACCTGCACCGGATCGGGGCAGCCTGCCTGCTGCAGGGCCTCTTCCGCCGCCGCTTTCATCTGCGGCAGCAGCCGCGCCGCGGTTTGAATGGTTTGCTCCCGGCTTTGGCAGGGGGCAAAATCCGCTGCCGTGGCCAGTAGCACCGCATCCCGCACCTGCAGCTTAATCGTCTGGTCCTCCTCCCGGTCGCTGTTGGCCAGGATGTGCAGCCGCAGCACATTTTCCCGTACCGCTTCGCACTCATTGTCAAAGCCCGCCGCCATGCTGATGATAACCGCCAGCAGCAATCCCAAAATCAGCACTCTGTCCCATCGTTTTGTCATCGTTTTCCGTCCTTTCCGGGTTTCTTTGTTGCCCGGAGTATGGGCGGATTTTTTTCTTTTATTCACCGGCGGTGCCGCGGACCATCCCTGTAAAGCCCATCAAAAATCCCCGCCCTGCCTGATGCAGAACGGGGATGGATTCATTTGATGGCTTATTCCAGCATCGAGCGTCCGGTCATTTCCTCCGGCTGAGGCAGGCCCAGTGCCTGCAGCATCGTCGGGGCAATATCCGCCAGTCGGCCGCCCTGGGGCAGCAGTCGGGTGCCCTCCGGGAAGCCCACTGCAATGAACGGCACCGGATTGGTGGTGTGCGCGGTGAAGGGCTTGCCTTCCTCGTCAATCATCTTATCGGCATTGCCGTGATCCGCGGTGACAAAAGCCCGTCCGGCCATTTCCTCAATGGCTGCCAGCATCCGGCCCAGGCAGGTATCCACCGCTTCCACTGCCTTTACGGCAGCTTCAAATACGCCGGTATGGCCCACCATATCGCAGTTGGCATAGTTCAGGATAATGACATCATACTTGCCGCTTTGGATGCGCTTTACCACCTCATCGGTCACCAGGTAGGCGCTCATTTCGGGCTGCATATCGTAGGTCGCTACCTTGGGGCTGGGGATCAGCGCACGATCTTCGCCCGGGTAGGGAGCTTCCACGCCACCATTGAAGAAGAACGTCACGTGGGCATACTTTTCCGTTTCAGCAATGCGCAGCTGGGTCAGGCCCTGCTTGCTGATATATTCGCCAAAGGTATTGGCCAGGCTCTGCGGCTTGTAGGCCACCTCCACATTGGGCATGGTAGCATCGTACTGGGTCATGCAGATATACACCAGCGGGAAAAAGCCCTTCTTCCGCTCAAAGCCGGCAAAGTCCGGATCCACCAGCGTGCGGGTCAGCTCCCGGGCGCGGTCCGGGCGGAAGTTGAAGAAGATTACACTATCTCCGCTGTGGATGGCCGCATTTTCTGTCACCACCGCCGGTACTGTAAATTCATCGGTTACGCCGTTGGCATAGTTTTCCCGCATCATGGCCGCCGGGTCATCGGTCTTTACACCTTCGCCATTCACCATGGCATCGTAGGCTTTCACTACCCGCTCCCAGCGGTTGTCGCGGTCCATGGCATAGTAGCGGCCGCTTACGGTAGCTATCTTGCCCACACCGATTTTATCCAGCTCCGCCTGCAGCTGTTCGATATATTCCACGCCGGAGGTGGGGGGAACATCGCGGCCATCGATAAAGCAGTGAACATATACCTTTTCCACGCCGCACTGCTTGGCCATCTCAATCAGCCCATAGAGGTGCCGGTTGTGGCTGTGCACCCCGCCATCGGAAAGCAGGCCCATCAGGTGCAGCGCGGCCCCCGGCTTTTTGGCATTTTCCATGGCGTGCAGCAGCGCCGGGTTGGTCAGGTACTCGCCCTCCTCAATGGACTTGGTAATGCGGGTCAACTCCTGGTAAACAATGCGGCCCGCGCCCATATTGGTGTGGCCCACCTCACTGTTGCCCATCTGGCCGTCCGGCAGACCTACATCCATGCCGGAAGCCCCAATTTGGGTATGGGGGCAGGTGGCCCACAGGCGGTCCAGGTTGGGGTGCTTTGCGGCGGCTATGGCATTGCCCTCGGTCTCTTTCCGCAGGCCAAAGCCATCCATAATAATGAGTGCCAGTGGTTTTTTCATTGCAGCTCCCCCCTTTTTATTTGCTTGCAGCTTCCACTATCGCCGCAAAATCCGGTGCCTTCAGCGAAGCGCCGCCGATAAGTCCGCCATCAATATCCGGCTGGGCCAGAAGGCCCGCCGCATTCTTGGCATTCATGCTGCCGCCGTACTGGATGGTTGTGGCCTCCGCCGCTTCTTCCCCATACAGCTTGCCCAGCAGTTCGCGGATCTTATGGTTCACCTCATTGGCCTGCTCATCGGTGGCGGTCTTGCCGGTGCCAATGGCCCAAACCGGCTCATACGCAATGATAATATGCCGCAGTTCTTCTTCGGTTACACCGGCCAGCGCCTTCTTTACCTGAATGGCAATGGTCTCATCGGTGATACCCGCTTCCCGCTGCTCCAGCGTCTCGCCTACGCACAGGATGACCTCCAGCCCGCTTTCCAGCGCGGCGCGCACCCGCTTGGCCACCGTCTCATCGGTCTCGCCAAAGTACTGCCGGCGCTCGCTGTGCCCAATGATGACATACTGCACGCCCAGTTCTTTCAGCATCGGCGCCGAAATTTCTCCGGTGAAAGCGCCGCTTTCGGCCCAGTGGCAGTTTTCCGCGCCCACCTTTACATGGCTGCCCTCGGTCAGGGCCAGCGCCGTTTCCAGGTTGGTATACGGGGTGCAGATGACAACTTCACAGCCGGCCTGCTTTACCAGCGGCAGCAGCTCGGTGATGAGTGCTTTTGCTTCGGCGCGATTTTTATTCATTTTCCAGTTCCCGGCGATGACCGCCCGGCGTTTTGCTTTATTCATATGGTTTTCCTCCTTGGTTCAGTCGGTTTTTTCCTTGGCAAATCCCCTGCGGGACGTTCTGCCTAAGCCATACGGCCCCGCTTTGCAATAAAACGGGGCCGCCTTGGGTTTTCTTATTCTTTATCCCGGATGCAGGCGATGCCGGGCAGCAGGGTCCCCTCCAGATATTCCAGCGAAGCGCCGCCGCCGGTGGAGATGTGGCTCATCTTATCGCCAAAGCCCAGCTGCTGTACCGCCGCTGCGCTGTCGCCGCCGCCGATGATAGTCGTCGCATCGGTTTCGGCCAGGGCCTTTGCTACCGCAATGGTGCCCTCCGCCAGAACAGGGTTCTCAAAAACGCCCATCGGCCCGTTCCACACAACGGTCTTGGCGTCCTTCACCGCCTCGGCATACAGGGCGCGGGTCTTGGGGCCAATATCCATGCCCATGCGGTCGGCAGGGATTTTATCGCTGTCTACCACCAGTGTCTCAATGGGGGCGTCAATCGGGTTCGGGAACTCAGCAGTGGTCACGGTATCCACCGGCAGTACCAGTTTTACACCGTTCTTTTCGGCCTTTTCCATCATTTCCTTGCAGTACTCAATCTTTTCGGCATCCAGCAGAGAGGTGCCCACCTCATAGCCCTTGGCCGCCAGGAAGGTATAGGCCATACCGCCGCCGATGATCAGGGTATCCACCTTATCCAGCAGGTTGTTGATGACTTTGAGTTTATCGGCCACCTTGGCGCCGCCCAGGATGGCAACCAGCGGACGCACCGGCTGCTCTACGGCATTGCCCAGATAGTTGATTTCTTTCTCCATCAGGTAGCCTACCGCCGTCTCTTTAATATAATCGGTCACCCCGACGGTGGAGCAATGGGCGCGGTGGGCGCTGCCAAAGGCGTCATCCACATACACATCGGCCAGCGAAGCCAGCTCCTTGCTGAAGGCCGGATCGTTCTTGGTTTCTTCGGGGCGGAAGCGGGTGTTCTGCAGCACCAGAATATCGCCGTCCTTCATTTCGGATACCATGCGGCGGGCATTTTCGCCCACTACGGTATCATCATCGGCAAAGAGAACCGGGTGGCCCATCAGTTCGCCCAGGCTGGCTGCCACCGGCGCCATGGTAAAGGCCGCATCGGGGCCCTTGGGTTTGCCCAGATGAGAACAGAGAATGACCTTGGCCCCATGCTCCGCCAGGTAGCGGATGGTGGGAATGGCGCCCACGATGCGGTTATCGTTGGTCACTTTGCCGTCCTTCAGCGGTACGTTAAAGTCCACCCGTACCAGTACGCGGCGGCCCTTTACGTCCAGATCTTCTACCGTTACTTTGTTCAGAAAAGACATAATCGGTCTCCCTCTTTCTATGCGTATTTTGTGTTTCCATCACTATTTTACCCCATCTGCCGCCGCAATGCAATAGAAATCCGGCAAATTTGTTAAAAAATTAACTTATTTTATTTCCATTGCAGGCGGTGCAGCTGGCCTTTGTTCTGCAGCAGCGGAAAATCCCACTGTCGCAGGGCCTCATACACCCCAATCGCCACCGAGTTGGAAAGGTTCAGGCTGCGCAGTCCCTGCCGCATCGGGAAGCGCAGACACTGCGCCGGGTGCTGCACCAGCAGTTCCTCCGGCAGCCCGGCATCCTCCCGGCCAAAAAGCAGCCAGCAGTCATCGGGGTACTGCACCTCGGTATAAATATGCTGCGCCTTGGTGGTGAAATAATACATTCTTTCCTGCTCTGCCCGGTGCTGCTCCATAAAATTCTGCAGGCTTGGGTAGGTTGTTACATCAAGGTATTGCCAGTAATCCAACCCGGCCCGCTTCAGCTTGGTATCATCGATGGTAAAGGCCATCGGCTCCACCAGGTGCAGCCGGGCCCCTGTGGCCGCACAGGTTCGGGCGATGTTGCCCACGTTCTGCGGAATTCGCGGTTCCACCAAAACAATATTCAAAATCGGCATGGTTTCCTGCCTCCTTTTCCTCTCTGTCCCATTTCCATACCGGGCGCAGCCTCCGCTTTTATCGTGCTGATCCGCCGCGCTGCAGCGGACAGCCCTCTCCGCTTCGGCGCGCCCTGTTTTTCTTCTGTTTTTTCCGCTGTTTTGCCGGCCGTTTCACCGCCGGCCTTTCCTCTATTTTACCACATTTTCGGTCCAATGGCGCCTATTCCTTTCCAATATTGTAAACATTCCGTAAAAAAATGTGTGATATGTACCAAATCACTGCAAAAAAGGGGTGTTTTGCAGGTATTAGTGAAAGGAGTTGTTTCATAATGCAGCAAATACCAAATTATCTGAACGCCCGGCAAAAGGTTTTTTGCCACTGGTTTGCCCTCACCGGGGATGCCCCGGGGGCTGCCGCCCGGTGCTGGGCCGCCCCAGAAAAGCAGGAGGAAGCCCTGCAGCTTCTGGAAAGTCCGGCGTTCCACCGCTACCTGGCACTGATCCGGGAGGCGATGGAGGGAAAAGGGAAACTTTTTACCGCCGAAGAGGGCTACCGTAAGCTGGCCTTTGGCCCGGTTACCGATGCTGTCCGGCTGATGTTCCCCGCCGAAGGCGAATCCCCCCAGCTGGAGGAGATGGATCTCTACAATGTCGCCAAAATCAGCCAGGCCAAAGGCGGCCTTGAGGTCACCTTCTTCGACCGGCTGGAAGCATTGGATCGGCTGGCCGCCCAGCAAAAGGAAACCGCCGCCCCTAAGGATGCTTTTGGCTTTCTGGAGGCCGTAGCTGCCGGCGCTGCCGCTGAGGAGGATGCATAATGCACTTTGTCCCTTTCAGCCGAAAGCAGCTTCGGGTGCTTACCTGGTGGCGGGCCGCCTCGCCGGATCGCCAAAAGGATGCCATCCTGTGCGATGGGGCGGTGCGCAGCGGCAAAACACTGTGTCTTTCCCTTTCCTTCGTGATGTGGGCCATGCAGTGTTTTTCCGATATGGATTTTGCCCTGTGCGGCAAAACCATTCTGTCGCTGCAGCGGAACCTGCTGGAACCGCTGCTGCCCATTCTGCAAAGTTTGGGCTACCGGTGCCGCTTTTTGGCCGGGCGCCGCCTGCTGGCTGTGGAATGGGCCGGGCACCAAAACCGGTTCTACCTCTTCGGCGGCCGGGATGAGGGCAGCGCTTCCCTCATTCAGGGCATCACCTTAGCCGGGGTCCTGCTGGATGAAGTGGCCCTGATGCCCCGTTCCTTTGTGGAGCAGGCTTTGGCCCGCTGTTCGGTGCCGGGGTCCCGTTTTTGGTTCTGCTGCAATCCGGAACACCCCTTTCACTGGTTCTACCGGGAGTGGATTGAAAAGGCCGGGGAGAAAAACTGCCTGTATCTCCACTTCACTATGCAGGATAACCCCTCCCTGACGCCGGAAATCCGGCAGCGGTACGAGGGACTGTATTCCGGTTCTTTTTACCGACGGTTTGTGCTGGGCGAGTGGTGCGCCCCCAGCGGGGCGGTCTACCCCATGTTTTCTGCTGAAAAGCACGTGGTAAAAGAACTGCCGCCGGGTCTGACCAAATGGTATATCAGCTGTGACTATGGTACCGTTAACCCCTGCTCCATCGGGCTGTGGGGCTACTGCCCCGCCGATGGCAACTGGTACCGGGCTGCAGAATATTACCACGATTCCCGGCAAACCGGGATACAGAAAACCGATGAGGAGTACTACGAGGCTCTCTGCACTTTGGCCGGGGATCGTCCCATTCAGGGCGTGACGGTGGACCCGTCAGCTGCCAGCTTTATGGAATGTATTCGTCGTCACGGCGTCTACACCGTCCTTCCTGCCAAAAACGAGGTCCTGGATGGCATTCGCCAGGTCAGCGAGCTGCTGCGCAGCGGCAAACTGCGGTTTTCCGCTGCTTGCCGGGATACCCTCCGGGAATTTGTCCAGTACCGCTGGGAAGAAAACGCCCCGGAAGATCGGCCCCGCAAGGAGAATGACCACGCCATGGA
>DMMB01000070.1:20972-21200 GCA_003453215.1 Oscillospiraceae bacterium
AAGGAGAATGACCACGCCATGGATGAGATTCGGTATTTTGTCACCACAGTGCTTTCTTCCGCTTCCCGGAACCAATCCACTTTCCATGTTGCTGCCCTCCCCCGGCAGCCCATGAAACCCTGACGGGGAAGGGAAAGGCGAAGCAAAAGGCGCCGGCTCGGCCCGCAGGGCGTTCCGGCTCCGCCGGAACCGGCGGCAAAGCCGCCGAGCCCGCCGGAGGCGGGCTGC
>DMMB01000095.1 GCA_003453215.1 Oscillospiraceae bacterium
TATGGCGCTCTGTGATTTCGCTTCCGTTCCTTTCCGTTCCGGCGGCTGTGCCGCCTCGTCCTCCAAAGGAGAGAGTCGGGAAAGGATAGGAATGGGATCGGTAATTGATACATCAGTAATTGATTTTTCTTTACTTGATATATCTTTATTTAATTGCGTTGGTTTTCCCAACGTAGGCTTTTCCTGCGTTGGATTATCCAACATTGGATTTTCCAACGTAGGTGAATCCGGCACAGGCTGGGGCTGTTCATAGATCACATAGTCCGCGCCGCGCAAGCGCCCTTGACTGTCGCGCTCACGGGATCGGACGATGTACCCGGCCTGTTCCAGCTCCCGGATTGCGGCCCGGATCGCGTCGATCTGCTCCCGGTTGATAAGGGATAAGCCTTTGAGCGTATAGTCCCAATCTTCCGGCAGGGAGAGCATTTGCGATAACAGGCCCTTGGCTTTCAGGGATAAGTCCTTGTTCCGCAGGTGGTGATTGGACATCACCGTGTAGCCCTTGTTACGCTCTACACGAAATACTGCCATATTCTCAACTCCTTTCACTCGAAATGTCACCGCGTCGTAGGCGGTCAGCTTGCCCGGCTGGTAGGGACATTCCGCATAGACGCAGAATTGATATTTCCAGTGCGGGCGATAAAAGCGGCAGGTGCCGCAGTCCTCCGGCGTGACCGCCTCGCCGCTGTCGTAGTGGTCGAAACCAGGCTTGCCCTGCATGAGCTGTTCAAAGGCCCGGTCGCTGCCGGAAGTGAAGTACATAGGCCGTCGCCTCCTTTCCGCTTTCGGGCAAAAAGAAAAGCCGCAGAATATGAAAACTCTGCGGCTCCGCCCATGAGAAAGGGACACCGCTTGCACGATGTCCCTTTCAGTCAACTATTTAGTTTTTTGTGTTCCCACACTCCATATCAATAACTACCGAAACCGTGATATAGTCCTCAATACGCTTATTACGGAATTTATCACCCTCGGCGTCAAACACCACATGGCGGGAAAAGTGCCTAAATCTAAGGATTTCTACAAGGTTTCTCTTTGTAGCAACACTATTGTCTCGACGTGCTCGGTGTGGGGAAACATATCCACCGGTTGAATCTGGGTGACGCGGTAGCCGCCCTTTTGCAGCAGAGGCAGGTCACGGGCCTGTGTTTCCGGGCAGCAGCTGATGTAAATAATGCGGCGAGGGGCCATCTTTACGGCGGCCGAAAGGAACTCCGGGGTGCTGCCGCTGCGGGGCGGATCCATCAGCAGAATATCAATGGCAAGGCGTTCCGCAGCAGCGGCCTGCATCCATTCGGTGGCATCCGCTGCCACAAAGCGGATATTCCCCACGCCGTTTTCCTTGGCGTTGCGGATGGCATCCCGGACGGCGGCAGGGTTTTGCTCTACCCCTATGACTTCTCGGGCCTTACCTGCGGCGATCATACCGATGGTGCCAATGCCGCAGTAGGCATCCAGTACCCGCTCCTGACCGGTCAAACCGGCGGCTTCGATGGCCTGGCGGTACAGAACCTCGGTTTGAGCGGGATTGATTTGATAGAAAGATTTGGGCGAGAGGCGGAAGGTCATGCCGCACAGCGTATCGCGGATAAAACCAGGCCCATAGAGCGTCTGTTCCCGGTCGCCCAGCAGGACGCTGGTGCGGCGGTTATTGACATTCTGCACCACAGTGGTGATTTCCGGGTGTTCTTTCAGCAGGGCTTTTAGAAAATTTTGACGGGAGGGGAATACCGGACTGGCGGTTACCAGCACAACCATTACTTCGCCGGTATGTACCCCGCGCCGTACCAGAACGTGACGCAGAAAGCCGGTTCGGGTATCCTCATCGTAGGGAAGCAGTCGGAAAGAGGGCAGCAGCTTTTTGATGGTAACGATGATGGCCGTTGCGATTTTATCTTCATTCAGGCAGTGATCGATATTGACGATGCGGTGGCTGCGGGGTTCATAGGTTCCGGCGATGACGCGGCGGGAACGATCCAGGCCAAAGGCGGCCTCTACTTTATTGCGGTAGTAGCAGGGCTGTGCGGCACCCAGAATGGGCTGCACCTTTCCGAAGCGGGAAAGATGCTTCTGAGCGAGCTGTTGCTTATAATTCAGCTCCTCTTCGTAGGTCATGGAAAGCAGTTGGCAGCCGCCGCAGCGCTTAAAGTAGGGACAGGTGAGTTTTTCCATAAAGAAATCCTTTCTTCCGCAGCCGGGAGGGAGGGTGTAGGATAAGGAGAGTCATCGAAGGGTTTTGAGATAGGCGGCGTAGGCCGAAGGAATGGGGTAATTTTCAAATAATTCCGCCGCCGGGATAGAGATACACCCGCCCCAAAGAGGGGCATCCTGCGGCAATTCCACCCGGTACCCCTCCATTTGCCATTCAATGTGAGAAAAGATGTGAACGGCGTGCCCCAGCGGGGCTACGGCGCTTTCGGGTACCGAAAGAAGTTCGGCTATTTCTGCGGCGGTGTGCAGCCCCGGCAGCGTAGGGAATTCCCACAGGGAAGCCAGAAGACCATTGGCAGGGCGCTGGGTGATCTGTACTTCCCCGGGACGGCATAGCAGCAGCACCGTTTTTTCCTCCTGGCGGCGGCGGGGCTTTTTCTGCCGGGTGGGCAGGGTAAGCTGCGTCCCTGCGGCGTAGGCTTGGCAGAGGTTCTGTACCGGGCAGCTTTCGCACAGGGGGCGGCCATTGGGAAGGCAAATCAGCGCGCCCAGTTCCATCAGGGATTGGTTAAAATCCCCGACCCGGTGCTGCGGCAGGACATCCCATACCGTTTGCCGGAATTCTTTTTTTACGGCGGTATCTTCGATATTGCGATTGTCATTCATCAGGCGGGCGACCACCCGCAGCACATTGCCATCGACAGCAGGAACCCGCAGATCAAATGCAATGGAGGCAATGGCCCCGGCGGAGTATTCGCCCAGTCCGGGCAGTTTGCACAGCGCGGCAAAATCGGCGGGCAGCTGGCCGTTAAATTGTTCCATCAGGAGGGTGGCGGCCTTTTTTAGATTGCGGGCGCGGCTGTAATAGCCAAGGCCTTCCCACAGCTTTAATAGCTGTTGTTCCTCAACGGCGGCCAGCGAGGGAATATCCGGCAGGGCGGCGGTAAAGCGCTCGAAATAGGCGATGCCGGCTTCCACCCGGGTCTGCTGCAGCATCACTTCAGAGATCCAGGTACGGTAGGGACTGGGTTCTTCCCGCCATGGTAAAATTCGACGGTTTTCATCGTACCATTGTAAAAGCTGATCCGGCAGAGCCTTGGGGAGTTGCGGCATAGGGGCCTCCTAAACGATATGTATTATGGAAATGAAATTACAAATGGATTATACTATTTGTAATAATTGAGGGACAATCTATATTTCACAGTATACCACAAACCTTTTGCCGCGGCAACGTCCGCCATTTGACAGTACAGGTGGGAAATGCTATGATAAATGCGGTATTTTATCTGCAAAATAAGGAGGCAATTCTGCCATGTCTATCCGCGATTCTTATTATTTTGCACTGCTGGAAGTGCACAATGGCCGTCCTATCAGTGTAAAAACCTGTTTTAAAGGGCAGCAGGGCGATCTTACCACCCTTTCCCGCACTGTATGCCGCTGCCAAAAGCAGCCCGATGGCTCCCTGCGGCCGGAATACGGCTTTGATGATGAGGAAAACGCCAACTGCTTTATCGACCCGCTTACCCCGCGGGAACGGCTGATTATTTTGGGCGGCGGCCACATTGCCCAGCCTCTGTGCGAATTTGCCGCTAAGTGCGATTTTTCGGTGACAGTGGTTGATGACCGTATGGAATTTGCCAATGAGGCTCGTTTCCCGCTGGCAAGGGAAGTCATCTGTGACAGCTTTGAAAGCGCGATTGCCAAGCTGCGTATTACTGCTTATGATTTTGTGGTGGTCATCACCCGCGGCCATCGCTTTGATGCCGACTGCCTGCGCAGTCTGTTCCAACAGCGGGAACCGGCCTATCTTGGCATGATCGGTTCCCGGCGGCGGGTCCGCGGTTTGCTGGAAATGCTGAAAGAAGAGGGTCTGGAGGAAGAACGCCTGGGCAGGATCTGTACGCCCATCGGCCTTCCGATCGGAGCGGTTTCCCCGGCGGAAATTGCCATTTCCATTCTTTCGCAGGTTATTGAATACAAACGCCTGCATGGCGGTGCTAACCGCGCCATCAATACCTCCGATCTGGATTTGGCGGTAGTAGAATCCCTGATGCAGGTGCAGGAGCCGGTGGCGCTGGTTACAGTGATTGAAACCAAGGGTTCCACCCCGCGCGGCATGGGCGCTATGATGTATGTCTATCCCGATGGCCGTATTGTGGGCAGTATTGGCGGCGGCTGCAGCGAAGCGGCCATTCTGCGGGATGCTCTGGATATTATCGGTACCGGCACCTACCGGGTGATTGATATTGATATGACCGGTGATGTGGCGGAAAGTGAGGGAATGGTCTGCGGCGGCATTATGAAGGTGCTGGTGGAGGACATTCCGCTGGATGTTTACGACGACTAAAAATAATTCCCCGGAGAGCCGATAGGTTCTCCGGGGAATTCTGCATAGGGGAGAAATACAGTAAAACTGAAAATCTGTGGCCTTCGGGAAAGAATATGGAACTATATTTTGAAGAGAGCGATTTTGATGGGTTTATTTTAGATGGTTTTATTGCCCGGCGGATGCAGGGCGAAGGGAACCATATCTACCCCGGAAAGGGACATACACGGGGCCAGTGCATGGTCATGTGTTAATTCCATAAAACAGAAAAATCCCTCTGCGGCATTCGGAGCGCAGTGGGATTTTAGCGTTGCAGGGATCTAAAAGACAAGCTGCACCAGCAGCATATAGCATACGGTGCCGCCGGCAATGGAAAGCAGCATTTGGCGCTTCCACAGGTGCAGTCCCACTGTAACGGCAATAGCAATCAGTTCCGGCAGGCCGTAGCTGTACTGCAGTGGGGTAATATTGCGCAGGCAGTATACCACCAGCATGGCAAAAATGGCACCGGGCAGCAGGTTGCCAAGGTACTGGATATATTTCGATGTTGGTTTGCGGGCGCTGAATACGGCAAACGGCAAAAACCGGGTGAGCACTGTAGCCAGCACGCACATAGCCACCGTTATGATTTGTTGAGGAAGTGTCATCATACGGTCACCTCCCCTTGGCGTTCCAACGGCCGCCGCAGGGCGGTAAGCGCCACCAGAATGCAGATCATGGTGGGGATCAGGAAATTATCGGCCCCGAAGAGGAGGAGGCACCCCACACTGGCGGCCAGCCCCACCCATTCGCTGATGTGGTGCTTTTCTTTAAGCCATTGTTCCAGGAAGATAACAACAAACATTGCAGTCATCACAAAATCCAGGCCTTCGGCATTAAAGCGGATTAAGCTGCCCAGCACACCGCCCAGGGTAGCGCTGCCTACCCAATAGAACTGATTGAGCAGGGTGACAAAAAAGTAAAACCAGCCGCGATCGATTCCTTCGGGGATTTCGACAGAGCAGTTGATGCTGAAGGTCTCATCGCACATACCAAAGATGAGATAGGGCTTTTTCCAGCCAAGCCCTTTAAATTTATCCAGCATGGCTATGCCATAAAAAAGGTGCCGCGCCTGAATCATCAACGCCATTAAAAAGCACTGCAGCGGGGCATAGGGAGCCAATAGCATACTTACCGCTACAAATTCCAGGCTGCCGCCAAAGATGGTCAGGCTCATCAGCAGGGGATACCAGAAGCTGAAGCCGGAGACATTCATGTAAATGCCATAAGTCATACCCAGGAACCAGAACCCGGCAAAAATGGGAATGGTGTAGGGAAATGCGCATCGAAATGCTGCGCGGATGGTTTGCCCACGGCTGGGAGCCCCGGTGGGCGGATTGGTAACAGGATTTTGTGCCATAGAAAAAAGGCCCTCACATAGAATATTGTGCCGCTATTTTAGCACTGCAGCGGCCGATATTCAAGAGCCAGTTTTTCCATTTTTCTGCAGAAAACGAGCGTTTGAGACAAAATGTTTATGGCCGATGGCAATGGCTATGCCAATAGCTGCCGCAGTACCAGCACCAGGATGATCCCGGCCATCAAAGCGGGCATGGCGGATAGGCGTTCCCCTCCCCCGGGGGAAGCAGGAATGAGCTCTTCACAGCTGATGGTAATCATTAACCCGGCAATGGCAGCGGTAATGATCCCCATGGTAAAGGCCGGAACCCCCTGCCATAGCAGCCGACCCAGGAAATAGCCCAGCAGGGTAGGCAGACAGGTGGAAAGGGAAAGCCAAAAAGCCCGACGGTGGCTGTGGGTGGCATATAGGTAGGGGGCAGCGGTGCAGATCCCTTCGGGAATATCGTGGGTGGCGATGGCAACTGCAATGAGCAGCATGGTGCGGCTTTGATTCCCGGCAGCCATGGCAATGCCTTCGGGCAGATTGTGCAGCATGATGGCAGCAATCATCAATAGGGCGGTTTGACGCTCCCGGCCAGAGGCACCGGACTGGGGGACAGGCAGCAGCCGGTGCAGCGTCAGTACGCCGCATACGCCCACCGCCAACCCGGCAGCACAGGCGGGCGGGGAACAGACGGAAAGGCTTTCCGGGAGAAGTTCCAAAAAGGAGAGAGTAAGCATGGTACCTGCCGCAAAAGCCAGCAGCCGGCGCAGCAGATTTTCTTGGCTGGGCAGCAGTACCCCTATCGTGGAACCAATCAGCGGCCCCAAAACAGCAACGGCCGGTACCCACAGTGTTTCCAGCATGACGAGCCCCCCTTTTTTGGCATATATATTAGAGGGAACGTAAAATGATGTGGTATTTAAGGAAGAAGTTTGCTATAATGACAATATAGCGCATAGGGCGCAATTATCCGAAAAAAGGAGAAACACGATATGCAGAAACCGGCACTGGTCATTATGGCGGCAGGCCTGGGCAGCCGTTACGGCGGCCTGAAGCAGGCGGAACCGGTAGGCCCCCACGGGGAATTGATTATTGATTATTCCATTCACGATGCGATGAAAGCGGGCTTTGGCCGGGTCATCTGCATCATCAAGCCGGAAAACCGCGAGATATTTGAAGAACGAATTGGGCGGCGGCATACCGAAGCCAAAATTGAGTATGCCTACCAGCGCATGACCGATCTGCCGGAGGGGTATGCCATTCCGGAAGGCCGGCAAAAGCCATGGGGCACCGCCCATGCGGTGATGTGCTGCGCGGGGATGCTGCAGGAGCCTTTTGCGGTGATTAATGCCGACGACTACTACGGCCCCGAGCCGTTTGAAGAGCTGTATGGATTTTTAACACAGCCGCACCAGAAAAATGGAAAGCTGCAGCTGTGCATGGCGGGCTATCGCCTGGTGAATACCCTATCCGACCAAGGAACGGTGGCACGCGGCATTTGTACCGTAGATGAGAATGGAAAGTTGACCGATATCGATGAGCGACTGAAGATTGGTTGGACGGCGGATGGACGCATTACCGATGTGAGCCGCGAGGTGGAACAGGAATATGCGCCGGAAACCCCGGTTTCGATGAACTGCTGGGGTTGCCCGCCGGAATTGATGAAGGAATTCCAACCGCGGTTTGTAAAATTCCTGAATACGATGAAAGACCCGCTGAAAAGTGAATTTCTGCTGCCGGAGATGATCGGAAGCCTGCTGCACGAAGGCCGCGCCGAAGTAACGGTGCTGCCCGTCCATAACAAATGGTATGGCGTTACTTATCGGGAGGATCACCAGAAGGTAGCGGCAGCCATGGCTGCATTGACGGCAGAGGGGCTTTACCCGGAGAACCTGAAATAAATAAACCAGAAAGAAGGGCTGCGGATGGCAGCTCTCCTTTTTGCTTTTATGTAAAATTGACTTGCGGTGGGCGGGAAGGCTATAATAAAGAAAAAACAGCCGGGAGGGGACAGCGGATGAAAACGAGAGAAGAAGCAATAGCAGCGTGCATGGCGCTGGGCGGCTGTTATGAGGATTACCCCTTTAGCGATGCCAACTGGACGGTAATGCGCCACCGGGGAAACCACCGGACGTTTGCCCTGATTTTTGAGCGGGAGAGCAAGATATGGATAAATGTAAAGGCGGAACCGATGTGGGGGGAACATTGGCGGCGTACTTATCCGGCGGTGGTGCCGGGTTACCACATGAATAAACAACACTGGATCAGTGTGATACTGGATGGCAGTATGAGCGAGGAGGAAATATTACCACTGATAGCGGAAAGCTGGGCGCTGGCAGCACCAAAAGAAAAGGGAAGAAAGCAGACGTGCTAAGACCAGTGAGAAATTATATAATTGTGACGATATAAAAGAGAAATAAAGCTACCTCAATTTAGGAAAATAATTGATAACATTTCAGATATAAGATGAGACAAATAATTGATGTTAATTTTATGGAAAATAACGAGGCGATAGAATAAAATGGAAAATATTCCGATGATTTTGTGGAGCAATATCGAATTTCAATACGAAAACATTCACGTTATTACCATATATTAACGAAAAATAAACATATCGTAGAAATGAGGGATACTTAGGTATTCCTTTTTTGAAATAAAGATAGATGATTTTTAAATAGCCCTTTCTATAAAATATGTGTTATATTTGGCACGCTGAAAGCTGCCCGGTGGCGGCAAATACAGTTTATAGAAAAGAGGTATAGAGATTATGGAAGCGATCGTTGCCATTGTGATCTTTGTGCTGATGTTTGCGCTGATCATTTTGGATAAGATCCCGCGGCACTGGATTACGCTGGGATGCGCCGCGGCCACGCTGATTTTGGTATTCGGTGTGTGCATGAAGAGCCCGCAGGCTATTATGGAAACGCTGAACCTGAAAGCGATTATTTCGCCTTCGTTCTGGGTCAGCTCCGGAGAAAGCAGTTCCAGCGGTATTAACTGGGAAACCATCATTTTTGTGGCCGGTATGATGGTAATGGTAGAGGGAATGGCCAAGGCAGGTTTTTTCCGCTGGCTGTGCCTGACGATTGCCAAGGCGGTAAAATACAAAGTAATGGCGATTCTGGTTACATTTATGGTGATGAGTGCCGTATTGGCTATGTTCATCGACAGCATTACCGTTATTCTGTTCCTGGCGGCGGTGACGGTGGAACTTTCACAGCTTTTGAAGTTTGATCCGGTGCCGATGGTTCTGGCGGAAATTTTCTGCGCCAATCTTGGCGGTTCTGCGACCATGTGCGGCGATCCGCCCAATATTATTGTAGGGACGGCGCTGGGGTACAGCTTTGCCGATTTTATTACCAATACCGGTGTCATTGCCGGCATTGCGCTGATTGTCAGCGTGGTATTCTATGCGCTGGCCTACCGCAAAGAGCTGACCGCCAGTGCGGCAGCCCAGGCTGGTCTGACAGTACATTATCCGGAGCCGGGCGAAGCCATTAAGGATAAAAAAGAATTTGTGATGAGCTGCATTATCTTCCTTTGCGCTGTTGTGCTGCTGGTTACCCATGCCCAGACGCATCTGACGGTGGCGTTGATTGGTGTTGCGATCACGATTTTGACCCTGATCAGCTTTGCCAAAGATGCCAAAGAAATTCTGCGCGGCGTGGATTATCATACGCTGCTGTTCTTCATTGGATTGTTTGTAGTGGTGGGCGGTCTGGAACAGACCGGCGTGCTGGAGCTGATTGCGGCCTTTATTGGCAAGCTGTGCGGCGGCAATATTCTGGTGATGATCTATGTAGTAATGTGGATTTCGGCGATTGCCAGTTCGGTAGTTGACAATATTCCATTTGCGGCTACAATGGTACCTGTAATCAAAACACTGGCGGCCACTACGGGTGCAGATCTTTCCACTTTGGCTTGGGGTCTTTCCATCGGTACCGATATCGGCGGCAGCGCCACCCCGATTGGTGCTTCTGCCAACGTGGTGGGTACTTCGGTGGTTTCCAAGGCCGGTCACCCGGTAAGCTGGGGCCGGTACTGCAAAACCGCAATTCCCGCAACGGCCATTGTGTTGGGCATTGCCATGATCGTCATCAAGCTGAGATATTTTTGATGTGACAGGGAGGACAGTATGGAACACGAGAAACAGGTTATTATTACCATCGGCCGTGAATATGGCTCCGGCGGGCACCTGATTGCCGATATGCTGGGTGAAAAGTACGGCCTGCCGGTCTACGATAGCACCATTATAGAGACCATAGCAGAGGAAAAGGGCCTGAACCTGGAAGAACTGAAAAAATTCGATGAAAAGCCCCGCAATCGGCTGTTTACCCGTTCCGTTGACGGGTACAGCAACTCCCCGGAAGATGTAACCGCCTATATGGAATTTGACTTCCTACGGGAAAAAGCAAAATCCGGTGAAAGTTTTATCGTGGTGGGCCGCTGCGGCAGCTCCATTCTGAAAGGCTACAAGGGCGTTATGAGCTTCTTTATAACCGGTGATATGCCGGAGAAAATTCAGCGCGTGGCAACCGAGTTCCATGTTTCCAATGAAGATGCGGAAGTGATGATCCAGAAGAATAACAAGAGCCGTAAGCTGTATCACAACTTCTACTGCAAGGAAAAATGGGGCGACAGCCGTTACTACGAATTGACGATCAATACCTCCAAGATTGGCTATGAGAAGGCCGCTGAGGTACTGGATTGCTATATTCAGAAGCGTTTAAGCGAGTGAAAGAAGAATAAAGAAAAGGACCTCCGCCCGAAAAACAGGGTGGGGGTCCTTTTGGCATTGGGGTAAAATTTATCCGCGGAAGGCGGGATTGAAGGCATAGAAATTGCGGGAATTGAGATCATCCTGCACCATGCGCAGGGCTTCACCAAAGCGCTGATAGTGGACAATTTCCCGCTCACGCAGGAAGCGGATGGGCGCGATGACATCGGGGTCATCAATGAGACGGAGAATATTATCGTAGGTAGTGCGGGCCTTTTGCTCGGCGGCCATATCCTCATGCAGATCGGTGATGGGATCGCCGGTAGATTGCAGGGAAGCAGAGGTAAAGGGCATACCGCTGGCGGCCTGCGGCCAGATGCCGACGGTGTGATCGACAAAGTAAGGGGCAAACCCGGAGTTTTTAATCTCCTCAACAGAGAGATTGCGGGTGAGCTGATGAACGATAGCACCGATCATTTCCAGGTGGGCCAGCTCCTCAGTCCCTATCTTGGGGAGATAATGTCCCACGGATGCGGCAAGGGACACGCCGCTATGTGCATAAGAATGCATCAGGAGGCGATGACCATGTGGAAAAAAGAAAGTCATCCGGCAGAGCCGGTGACTGCGCAGGGGCTATATTATTGGCGGCGTGCGGTACTGCTCACCTTGCGGGAGGAAGGGCTTCTGGATGGAGAGTCGTTCCACCGGGTGCTGGAACGACTGAATAAACTGGAGGAGGAGACGGCAGAATGGGAGAAAGAATAAGAGTGGCGGCCTACTGCCGGGTTTCTACCGAAGGGGAGGGACAGGCCGGTTCTTTTGCCGCACAGAAGCGTTATTTTGCTGAGCGGATTGGCTGGGAAACAGGGTGGCAGCTGGGAGAAATTTATGCAGATGAAGGCAAGAGCGGCACCGATACCTGCCACAGGGAGGCCTTTAACCGCATGATGAAAGAGGCGGCGGAGGGAAAATTTACGCTGCTGCTGACCAAGGAGGTGAGCCGGTTTTCCCGAAATATATTGGATACCATTGCCTGTGTGCGTCAGCTAAAACGGCTGGGGGTGGCTGTCCTTTTTCTAAATGATGGTATTGATACCAGGCAGCCGGATGCCGAACTGCGGCTTTCCATTATGGGCAGTTTGGCGCAGGAAGAAAGTCGCCGCACCAGTGAACGGGTAAAGTGGGGCCAGGTGCGCCAGATGGAGCAGGGGGTAGTTTTTGGGCGGAGCCTGCTGGGGTATACAGTGCAGCGCGGGCGGCTGGAAATAGAACCGCAGGGCGCCGCTATTGTGCAGCATATTTTTGAATTATATACAGAACAAAAACTGGGAACGGAGCGTATATCACGGGTATTGCAGGCGAAGGGAATCCCGACGATGGGAGGTGGTCCTTGGCGGGCAGGGACAATAGGGAAAATTCTGCAGAACGAGAAATATGTGGGGGATCTGATCCAGAAAAAAAGCAGAACGCCGGACTACCTGACCCACAAAAGAGAGAAAAACCATGGGGAAGAACCGCTGATTGCCTTGCAGGATCATCATGCGGGGATTATCAGCCGGGAACTGTGGGAAAAGGCGCAGCAGGAGCGGGCACGCCGCCGCAGAACGGCCGGGGCAGCGGGGTGTGCCAATGGCTACCCGCTTTCTGGCAAGATTCGGTGTGGGGTATGCGGCGGAGTATTTAGGCCAAAACGGCGCAGCGATGCAGCAGGGCACGTGACACTGAAGTGGGGTTGCCGCGCGGGGTGCGGGATTGGCCGAATGCTGCGGCAGCCTATAGCGGAGGATCTGATAAGGCAAACCATAGCAGGGGCTTTATGGAACCGGGAACGGGAGAAAAAGAAGTATGAAACATTGCTGGAAGCGGTGAGGGAGGGAGAAACGCAAGCCGAAAAGATGGCAGCTGCCCAGCGGGAAAGAGTGCGGGAAAGCCGCTGGAGGCTGTGGGAAAATTATTTGGCAGGGGGAATGACCCGGGAGGATATGGAGGCCCTGAAGCAGCGCTATGATGATCGGGAACGGGCATTGATGGAACAAACCCATAAAAAAGACCGGGAACCTTTGCTGCAGCGGTGGCAGGATTTATGGCAGGGGGCCACCAGTGAGGCACTATGCCGGGAACTGGTGGAGGAAATAATCGTATGGCGGGAGCAGGTAAAAGTAAAACTGCGCGGCGGAATGGAACAGAACTTTATATGGGTGGAGGAATAGTAAAAGGTAAAGTCAATGGCCCATGTAGGTTTGTCAATGATGTG
>DMMB01000020.1:0-1537 GCA_003453215.1 Oscillospiraceae bacterium
CCAAAAGTGAGGTTCCAAAGGAGATGGGACGGATTACAGCAGCCCCTGCCGCTGCAGAGCGGGACGCAGACGGCTGGCCAGCAGGGCGGCCAGCAGGATCTTTACCACATCGCAGGGCAGGAAAGGAACAACGCAGGCGGAAAAGCTGGCAAAGAACGGCGTGCCGGACAGAATGGAGTACCACAGGGTGCCAAAGAAGTAGCATACGGCACAGCCCAGGACCATGGCAACGCACATCTGCCAAAAACGGGCGCCCCATTTTTCCACCAGCAGGCCGGTGAAAAATGCGGCAAAGATATAGCCAACGACATAACCGCCGGTATTGCCGACCAGATTGCCCAGACCGCCGCGGAAACCGGCCATGACCGGAACGCCAACGGCGGCCAGCAGCAGGTAAACAACCAGGCTAAGGGCGCCGCGCCACGGACCCAGCAGGGCACCGGCCATATATACGGCAAAAAGAGCCAGGTTAATGGGAATGAGCGGCAGCGGAATGGTGATTTGGCTGCAAACGGCAACCAGTGCGGTAAAAATGGCACACATGGTAAGCGTTTTGGCGGAAAAACGGGAAGTGGTGCGGGATTGCGTTTGGGTAGACATAGGGATACCTCCGAGGGATGATTTGACAACGGTCTAAGAATAGCACGCCGCGGGCGAATTGTCAACCTATAATTAAAAATAAGTTGACAATTAAGGAAAAAGAATCTCCCCCGCAGGGGAGACTGCATTTACAGGATTGCGCCCAAAGCCCAGAGCAGGTAGATATGCACCGGGTAGAACCAGTAGAAAAGCCAACGGGGAGCCGTACCGCGCTGGCCATTGTACATTGCCAGCGGGATGACGGCAAAGACCATGAGCCACTGGTAGTAGGTCAGCAGCAGGGCCCCGCCGCCCAGCACCAGCACCGGTACCAGGTACAGCACCAGCGAGGCAATGGCATAAACGGTAAGCTGCAGGGTGCGCTTTTCCCGGAAAAGGTAGAACAAAGCCCCCAGCACCAAAAACTCCATGCCGCCTTCGCAGTTATAGGGGCTGGGCAGAAGGGTGGTGGTAAGCAGGGTAGCGGTCTGGGCCGGGAGAAGGGCATACAAAGCCTGGGGCAGCACAAAAGGCACAATGAGCATGACAATGCCCTGCCACTTTTGCCGGCGCACCAGTGAAGTGCCCTGCAGCAGAAGAAGCAGCAGGAAGAAGGTGGCGCAGATGCCATTGGTGGGGGTAATGCCATCGGGCCGGAAGCCGGAGGCAAAGGCCTGCAGCAGGGCATTGATAACGCCCATGGCGGCGGCAACGGCATACATACGCAGGATATATTTTTTAATATCGTGGGTGTGGCAAAAGCCCTCTACCACAAAAAAGAGGAAGATGGGGGCGGCCAGGCGGCCAATCCAGCGCAGCGGGACCGGCAGGGCAAGGTAGTAGGCCATGTGATCCAGCAGCATGGTAACAAGCGCCAGATACTTGAGGGCGGAAGCGGAAAGAGAAGGTTTCATAGGTTTGGCTCCTTGTGGGAATGGGCGGGGAGAGGGCGGGCCGC
>DMMB01000020.1:1800-3760 GCA_003453215.1 Oscillospiraceae bacterium
GGCCCGGCGGCGGAGCCGCCAATGCGGGAAAAGCCCGCATAAGCCGCCCGAACGGGCGGCTTGGCCTGCGGCCCGTAAGCCTTCCCCCTGCACCGGGTTTATTTTTCCAGCAGGTTTTGCGCGGCCGCATGATCGGGGGTAGTAAGCATGGTGTAGTAAGTTTCGTAAATCACCATGCCGGGGCGCGCGCCGTTTGGTTTTTTGATATTTTTCACCAGGGTATAATCGATGGGAACGCGGCTGCTTTCCCGCCCGCTGCTGTTGCAGGCGGCCAGCATGGCGGCCTCTTCGATGGTCTGATCGGGCAGATCCTCCAGCGGCGTGCCATTGGTAAGCAGAATAACGTGGCTGCCGGGCTGCTTTTGAATATGGAACCACAGATCGCTGCCATGGGCGGTCTTCAGGGTCAGCTGGTCATTTTGCAGGTTATTGCGGCCGCACAGGATGGTATAGCCATCGCTGGAACGGTACCGCAACGGGGGCAGTGTGCCGCCCCGGCGTTTTTGCAGCGGCTTTTGGCCTTTGGGGGTTAGCGTCTTGAGGTAGCCCTGCTGCCGCAGCTCTTCCCGGATTTCCAGCAGATCCCCTTCAGTGGTAGCACGCCGCAGCGCCTCCTGTACCGATTCTATATAGGTGATTTCCTCTTCGCATTCGGCAATCAGGCGGCGCAGCACCGCTTCGGCATTGGCAGCCTTGCGGTATTCGGTGTAATACTTTTGCACATTGCGGCTGGGGGTCAGCCGGGCATCCAGCGGTATGGTGATGGTGGGATAGGGCGGTTCGGCGGTGTAATCCTCACAGGTCAGGGCCGTCATCCCCTTTTCCAGCCGGTACAGGTTGGCGCTAAGCAGATCACCGTAAAGCCGCAGCTGATCCCGGCCGGCGCTTTTCTCCAATTCCTGCAGGCGAACGGCGCGCTTGCGCAGCAGGCGCTCATGGAGGGAGGAGACCTGCTTGCGCAGTCCCTCGCCGGCCAGTTTTACCCCCTCGCTGCCGGTTTTCAGCCGGTAGAATTCCTCCAGCAGTTCGCTGCAGGTGGGGTAGGGCGTTTGGTTCACAGCCGTTCCCTCATATTGCGTTTGGGGCAAAAAGGTGAAATCCGACTTTTCGCCGCCCAGCAGCAGCGGGGTCCCGCCGCCGGGGGCCAGTGCGGCGCCCCACTCCCCTAAAACGGCGGAAATGGTGGCGCGCTGTACCGGGCTCAGGGCACTGATGGGGGGATCCCCGGGAGCAATGCGGAAAGAAAGTTCCCGGCAGATAAGGGGCGAAGCCCCCTCCAATACCGCCAGCAGGGCTTTGCTGAGAGGAAGATCCGGGCCGGAGAGCAGCCGGTCGGCGGCATCCAGCGCAGAGGTCATGGTGAGATCCAGTTTTTCCTGGCGGGGGGGATAGCAGTATTCCAGACCGGAAAGCAGCGGCCGGCTTTCGCTTGCCGCAAAATCTACCCGGTGAAGGGCATCGATGACCTTACCGTTTTCCCCGACCAGGATCAGGTTGCCCTGGCGGCCCATCAGCTCGCAGATGAGCCGGAATTTGGCCCGGTCGCCCAGTTCATTGGTGGCCTCAAAGTGCAGGGTGAGGACGCGGTCCAGGCCTTGCTGGCTGACGGCGGTCAGCCGCCCGCCGCCCAGGTGTTTGCGCAGCAGCAGGCAGAACATCGGCGGGGTGGCCGGGTACTCGATGGGAATGGCCGAAAAATGCAGCCGCGGAGCCGCCCCGGCCAAAATCACCAGCCGGCGCACCGGCCCGCGGTTGTGCAGGTGCAGAACAATGCAATCCCGATTGGGCTGCCCTATTTTATCCACGCGGGCACCGATCATCGGTTCCAGCTCCTGGGCTATTTTATGCAGAAATCCGCCGTCAAACGGCATGGGTATCACGTCCTTTGCTTTTGATAGAGGGAAGCGGAAGCGGGGGGCGCAGCCCGCCCCAGCCTTCGGCTGGGGCACCCGGCGCTTTG
>DMMB01000020.1:4021-19139 GCA_003453215.1 Oscillospiraceae bacterium
GGCTTTGCCGCCGGGGCTGCGCCCCAGTTTGGCTTCCGCAGAAATTATAGGATTAACGCAGCGCCAGCAGCAGATGGGTGGCTTTGGCCAGTTCCTCGTCCCGTTCGGGGCTGGGCTTTGCTTCCACCAGCCCAGTAATGCGCCGCTGCAGACGGCCCAGAACCTGTTCCCGGTATTCGGCCGCCAGCGGGTCGCCGGTAAAATCCAGCGCCCCATAATAAAGCGCAGCGGGGGTTTCTTCGGTGGAGCAGCCGGTGTACTGGACCCGCAGCACCGTATACAGCTTGCCATGGGCCCGGCAGCAGCGTTCCTCCTGCAGGGTAAAGCGGTGCTGGTATAGCCACTGCCGCAGATGCACCGGACGGGTCATGGGCTGCAGCAGGTAGGTTATGGCGGGGTTTTCGGTATAATCCCAGCGGGAAAGAATATCGGAGATGAGCTCCCCGCCCATGCCGGCAATCACAACGGCATCCACCCCGATGGGCGCAATGCCCTGGAGTCCATTGGTCAGGCGGCACTCGCTCTGGGCCAGCAGCCCGCGGCGGGTCAGTTCCTGCCGGGCCTTTTCCAGCGGCATGGGGTTGATATCGGCAGCAATGCCATAGTCGCAGCGGCCGCTTTCCAGCAGGGCGGCAATCAGCAGTCCGTGGTCGCAGCCAATATCGGCCACCGCGCGGCAGCGGGGGGTCATGGCGGCTATGGTACCAAGCCTTGCATCCAGATGTTCCATGGGGAACCTCCTTGGAAATTTTTGTTTTAATCCAATACTATAGCATACCAATTTTCCGGGCTGCCGTCAATGGAGATCCCCGATACAGTATTTACGGAATGTTCATTGACAGGGGAGAGGGGGTATGCTAAGATAAAACCGTACTATCTGTACTAATACAGTTAGCACAGAAAAACAGAGAGAAAATAAAAAAGAAAGGAAGGCCAAAGAAAGATGAAACGCACGATAATGGCGGTGTTGCTGGTGCTGGCCATTGCGGCAGTGGGTTACTGGGGCGCGGCCGGCTGGCAGAACCAGAACCGGGAATGGCACCGGATGCAGGCAGCCTGCGAAGAAACCAAGAGAGAAAACCAAAATTTGCAGGAACAGAAAACCGCGCTGGAAAAAGAACTGGCCGCACTGGAACAGCAGAACGGCGACGCCAATGAAACACTGCAAAGCTGGAAAAGCTGGAAAGAGGAATTGGAAAAGGCCATCGGCTAAAAGAGAGGAAAAACCATGACGGAAACAAGGACAAAGAAAAGTTCCCTGCTGCCGGTACTTATTACCATGCTGATGATAACAAGCGCGGTGGCAGTGGGGGTAAGGATGACCACCCCGGGGGAGGATAAGCTGCAGGCCATGCAGGAAGAATGGCAGACCCTGACGGCCGAAAAGGAAGCCCTGACGGGAGAAATCCAGGGGCTAAAGGCCGCGGTGGCGGAGCAAAAGGATCTGCCGCAGGCCATCCAGCGGCAAAAGGAAGAGGGCTTCCGACAGTTGGGAGAACTGGAACAGAAAATAAAGGCCGGGGAAAGCACGCAAAAAATTGCTTACCTCACCTTTGATGACGGGCCATATGATAATACCACCGAGGCGATTCTGGATGTTTTAAAGGAAAAGGGAGTGCACGCCACCTTTTTCCTGCGGCACCGGCCCGATCACGTAGCGCAGATCCGGCGGGAAATCC
Source organism: Oscillospiraceae bacterium (assembly GCA_003453215.1). GTDB lineage: Bacteria > Bacillota > Clostridia > Oscillospirales > Ruminococcaceae > Angelakisella. Next base: position 5,701 of record DMMB01000020.1, read on the forward strand.
GGGAGGGACACACGCTGGCCAACCACAGCTATTCCCACAAGATCAAGGCGGTGTACCAAAGCGCCGATAGCTGCATCCGGGAAATCCGCGACCAGCAGGAGTGGCTGACTGAAACGGTGGGCGTTACGCCGCAGATTTACCGGTTCCCCGGGGGCAGTCCTACCGCCGGGAGCAAAAAACAGGCCATTGCGGCGGCGCTGGCGGCCGATGGCCTGGGCTATGTGGACTGGAACTGTGCCACCGGCGATGGTTTGCCGGGGGCGCTGACCACCGAAAAGGCCTATCAAAATGCGATTGGCTCGGTGGGGGAACAAAAAATAGTGGTGATGCTGATGCATGATTACAGCACCGCCACGCTGGAGGCTTTGCCGGAGATTATTGATACCCTGAAAGCGGAGGGCTACCTCTTGATGCCGCTCTTCCGGGAAAGTGTGATGATTCGTTCGGCGTAAGCCATACCAAGATGTGCTGCCCCATCGGGGGGCAGGCGCAGCCAAAGGAACCAAACCAATGCCAGGGAGGAAGTGACAGCGATGATCCAACTGGATCCCACCAGCCGGACGCCGGTTTATCTACAGATCAAGGAACAGATCACCGAGCTGATCGTCATGGGAGTATTCCTGCCGGAAAGCCGGCTGCCCAGCGTGCGCGCACTGGCGACCGAAACAGGCCTGAACCCCAATACGGTGCAAAAGGCCTATCAGGAGCTGGAAAGCGAGGGCGTGATTTACACTGTGGGCGGCAAAGGCTGCTTTGTAGGCGGCCGGGAAAATGCCGCCGAAGCCAACCGCGAACGGGCCGAAAACGAACTGCAGGAAGCGCTGCGGCAGGCCCGGCTGGCGGGGGTAAACCGCCGCGCGGCGCAAACGCTGCTGGAGCAATGCTACGGAGGTGAGGAGAAATGCTGAAAGCGGAAAACCTGGTGAAACGGTTTGAAGAGAAAACCGCGCTGGATGGCCTGAATACCGAGATCCGGCGGGAGTGTATTTACGGGCTGGTGGGGCCCAATGGCAGCGGCAAATCCACGCTGATGCGGCTGATGTGCGGGGTATACCGCCCCGATGGCGGCCGCATCACCCTGGAAGGCGAAGATATTTTCGAAAACATCGCGGCCAAGGACCGCATTTTGTACCTGAGCGACGACCTGTATTTCCCGCCCAAAAGTACAGTAGAAGATCTGGCAAATTTCTACCGGGGGCTGTATTCCAGCTTTTCTATGGAAACGTACCGGAAACTGTGCGGGTGCTTCCCGCTGGAGGTAAAAAAGCCGCTTAGTACCTTCAGCAAGGGAATGCGGCGGCAGGCGGCGCTTTTGGCGGCGCTGTGCTGCCATGCCGATTACCTGCTGCTGGATGAGGCCTTTGATGGCCTGGACCCGGTGATACGGCTGATGGTAAAAAAGCTGATTGCCGAAGAGATAGCGGAACGCGGCACAACGGTGGTCATCAGCAGCCACAACCTGCGGGAATTGGAGGATCTGTGCGATCAGATCGGGCTGCTATCCGCCGGGCGGCTGTTGTTCGAAAAAGATTTGGATGCCCTGAAGCTGGGCTTCTGCCGGGTGCAGGCGGCCTATGACCATCCGGTGGATTGGGAGGCGACGGGGCTGATGATTCTGGATAAAAAAGAGCGCGGAAAGCTGGTGAGCCTGCTGGTGCGGGGCACTGCGGAAGCCACCCTGGCCGCGCTGGAGGCGCAGCGGCCGCTCTTTGCGGAAGCGCTGCCCATGACACTGGAGGAAGTATTCATTGGAGAAATGGAGGCGGTCGGCTATGATTACAGCAACATCCTCTCCTGACCGCTTTGGCAGCCTGCTGCGGGGGCTGCTGCGGAAAAATATCCCCAATATGGTGTATTTGGCGCTCATTGGGTTCATTGGTATCCCGCTGCCGTACCTGCTGGCCATGTTCCGCCGGTGGCAGGAAAACGGCCAGTGGGTCTATGAGAGTATCGATACGGTTGACCGGGGCGGGCTGTATGCGGGCCTGGCGGTAGGGACGGTGTGCCTGCTGTGGCTGGCCGGCAGCTTTATTCTGGCGCTCAGCGGGGTGGGCTATATGCACAATCGCCGCGCGGTGGATCTTTACCACAGCCTGCCGGTGACCCGCGGGCAGCTGCTGCTGGGCCATGTGCTGGCCAATTTTTTAACCGTGGCACTGCCCATGACCGCCAATACCCTGCTGACCGCGGTTTTGGCAGCCATTCGGCATGGCATGACGCCGGATCGGGCGGAGTTCCGCCTGGGGGCCATTGCATTGGATTTGCTGGGGTGGTACATTACCGCCTTTGCGATTATTGTAGTAACCTACCTGGCGGCCACGCAGGTGGGTTCCACCTTCGATACATTTTTGTTTTCCGGGGTGTTCCTGGCGGCGCTGCCGGTGCTGTGCCTCACCCATTCGGTGATGTGCCAAAGCTACCTGGTGGGCTGGAACTATGAGATGAAGTGGCAGATTTTCTGCATCCTGACGCCGGTTCTTACCATGATTGGCAGCTATACAACCTTTGGCGAATGGCTGTATGCCGCCATGGCCATCTGGCTGGCGGCCGGGGTTCTGCTGCTGTGGGCTGCGGTGCGGCTGTATGCCCACCGCCCCAGCGAGCGGGCCGAAAGCCACTGCCGGGAGGGTCTGGCAGCCGGCGTATTCCGCTTTGTGGCCACCTTTGTGGGAGGTCTGGGCTTTGCGACGTTGTTCGGGTTTATTTCCGGTGCGAACAGCAAAGGGCTTCTGCTGCTGTGGACGGCGGTTTTTGCCCTGGCGGTCTATTTCTTTGTGGAGCTTGTTTTGGGCCGCGGCTTTAAGGGCATGAAGCGCCGAAGCATTGTGATGGGTGTGGCCATGACAGCCGTAACGGTGCTGTATGCCGGGATCATCTTTACCGGCGGATTGGGATTTGAAGAACGAGTGCCCGCGGCCGAACGGCTGGCCAGTGTGACGCTGGATTACCGCGGGCGGTACGGCGAGGTTGCCCTGAATGACGCCGAACAGCCGCATGGCTACGAGGAAGAAAATCATATCATCTATTACTCTTACCATAATGTTAAGGATGTGACGCTGCGCGGGCCCGAAGCACTGAAAGCCGCTACGGAGCTGCACCGCCTGCTGACCGAAAGCGGCCGGAGCGAAAGGAGCAGCAGCGAAAACTACATGGGCCGCATCCAGCTGAAATACACCTATAATGACGGCCGGGTGACAAAGCGGAGCTACTATGCCTATGGAGAGGAAGCCCTGCTGGCCGCCTATGCCGCGCTGGAGGATACCCCCGAATTCCAGAGCCGCACCAACCCGCTGTACTACTGGATTGCAGAGGAAAACCCCTATAAGGAGATAGACCTGTGCGATGTGACCGGGCTGAAAGATATCGCCCTGACCGAGGCCGATTATGATATAGCGGCGCTGGTGGCGGCCCTGCGGCAGGATGTTTTGACCGAAAAGACGATGGATTATTACAATCCGGAAAGAAGGACGGTTTGTTATCTCTATCTGGAAAGCGAGCTGGATGAAAAGTACAGCCGCCAGCTGGCCGATAAGGACTTTTACAGCAGCTTTACCGTACCGGTGGGCGAGAGCTACACCCATACGCTGGAACTCCTGAAGGACTGGGGGCTGGAAGACTATCTGGTCCCCGCCGAATGGGACAGCGTAGCGGTGACGGCCTGGGGCTGCGAGATAGCGAGTACCGGTCAGATTATCCTTCCGCAGTGGTACGGCGTAGAAACCGAGATTTTTTATCAGGCGGAGTATTATGACGGCCTCCTGCTGAACCGGGAGGAAGCCGAGCCGCTGCTGGCACTCTCCACCTGGACCCACCCCAATACCGGCAATGATGACTGCCTGTATCTCAGTGTGGTGCAAACGGCGCCGGATGGCACCCGAACCTACGGCTTGCCGAAATTCCTGTCGCTGGAAGTGGCCCGGACCCAACCGCGGCTGAAGGAATACATTGCGGATCAATACGGCAGCGGAATGCTGCTGCCCGCCACCGAAGAGGTGGAACTGCTGCAGGCCAAATAATGCTCATCGCATGGAGAAAAAGAACCCCCTGCCCAAGATGGCAGGGGGTATTTCTGTAAGGGGGGCAGAAATTTATGCGGCAACGCCAAAGAGGGCCAGGTAACGGCCCAGTCCCGTTGTAACCACAATGAGATAGGCAATGTAAATGAGGAGCATGAGCACTCCCTGCCAGCGGTGGAACCGGCGGCTGATGATGGTGGGGACGGCTGCAATGAGCGAAACCAGAATGGCCACCGGGAAATCCAGGTAGATGTTCTGGGCGGAAACCGGCAGCTGGCCGCCGTACACAATGGAACAGATGGCCAAAATCAGGGTGGTATCGATGACATTGGCGCCGATGACGTTGCCCACCGACATGGCCGATTGCTTTTTGATAATGGAGGTAATGGCTGTGGCCAGTTCCGGCAGGGAAGTGCCAATGGCAACAATGGTTACGCCAATGATGGCCTCCGAAACGCCCCAGGAGGTGGCAATGGCGCTGCCGTTATTCACCAGCAGCTGGGAGCCGACCACAATACCGGCGGCACCGCCCACGACGCGCAGGATATTGGCGGCAATGGATTTTTTATCGACCGCAGGGGTTTCTTCCGCTTCTCCCTCTTCGCTATCCTTGGCGGAGCGAATGTTTTCCACAATGTACAAAGCAAAGATGAGCAGCAGCACCAGGGCCCCGATCATCGAGAAGGAACCGCTGAGCGAAAAGGCAAAAAGCGCAGCTACGGCAGCCAGCAGCAGGGCAGCTTTGGGGGCAAAGTCTTTGCGCTTAACGGCAATGGGCATAAAAATAATGCTGATGGCCAAAATCATGGCGGTATTGCAGATGACCGAACCGATGCCGTTGCCGATGGCCATGCCGACCTTATCCTGCGAAGCGGCAATGTAATCGCCCACGCCGGAAACCAGAATTTTGTGGCCATCTATGGCGGCAATGGTGGAAACGATGATCTCCGGCAGGGTGGTGGCTACGCTAATGATGGTAGCGCCGATGATAAATTTGGGGATTTTGGTCACTTCGGCCACCCATACTGCGCCGTCTACAAACCAATCGCCGCCTTTTACAATGAGCACCACGCCCACGATAAACAGCAGGTACATCAGGAAAGTTTCCATACACATTCTCCTTGTCTTTTCTTGCTTCCGGACATAAAAAAAGACTGCATGCACAATGCCCGGATCGTACATGAGTCTCATCAATTAAGATATGCCAGGCAGTTGGCCAGTATGTTGACATATCGCGCGCAGGGCGCCAATTACTCCCTCATTTCGTTGCATTCTATCATAAATGGGCGGGAAAGTCAATGTAAATTTTAGGCTGCACTAATGGAAATGGCCCGAACCTGCAGCGGCCGGGCCAAAGGAGTTTATTTCTGTGCGTTGTTTTCTGAAAGGGCGTCGGTAATCCCCATCTGGTGCAGGTGGCGGGCCAGGGCGGCAATGGGCAGACCCATAACGTTAAAGTAATCGCCGGTAAGGCCCTGCACCAGCAGCGCGCCGGCCGCCTGAATGCCGTAAGCGCCGGCTTTGTCATAGGGTTCCTGCAGCGAGCAGTACCATTCCACCTCCTGTGGAGAAAGGGGATAGAAGTGCACCTCCGTGGTCTCGTGGAAAGTGCGGGTTTCTTCCGCGGTGAGAATGGTTACGCCGGTGCATACGGTGTGGCTGCGGCCGGCCAGCCGGGAAATCATGGCGACGGCCTCCCCATGGCTGTGGGGCTTGCCCAGGATTTCGCCATCGATGTACACGACGGTATCGCTGCCAAGGACGGCAAGGTTTTCCGGGTGAGACTGCTGCGCCCATACCGCGTGTGCTTTGCGCAGAGAAAGCTCCCGGACGGCTTCGATGGGGCCGGTGCCGGGGGCAATGGTTTCATCGCAGTCGCTGGTTTGCACCGTAAAGCGGGGCGTAATGATAGAAAGCAGCTCCCGGCGGCGGGGACTGGAGCTGGCAAGGATAAGTTCTTTCATAGGCAGGTCCTTTCTCAATTTGGTGCAGGGGGAAGCGGGCGCCGCAGGCAAGCCGCCCTCCGGGCGGCTTCAGCGGTCTGCGACCGCTGGCTCCGGCCTTTGGCCGGAGCGCCTGCGGCGCTTTCGGCTCCCGGCGGGGCTTCATTCCTCCGGCGCGTTTTCTACGATGATCTGGCAGGCGCGCATAGCCGCCAGTGCGGTACGGTGGCTCTGTGGGGTGACACCGGCGCAGCAGGCGGCATCCACCAGAATGGGAACCTCCGGCAGATAGGCCCGCAGCAGCAGGGCGTTGCTGATGACACAAATATCGGTGCAAAGACCAATGAGGGTGATACTCTCAAGGGGGGTATCCTCATTCAGGGTGCGCAGGCGCTCGCCCAGCGCGGTGCTGCCAAAGGTGGGTTTATCAATAATTTCATGGGCATAGGGTTGCAGGCAGGGGGCCAGCTGCCAGCCTTCGCTGCCCTTTATGCAGTGGGGCACCGGCAGCGCTTTGCCTTCGCGGGTGTTCCGGTAGTCCTCGGTGTGGGTATCCCGGGTAAAGAGCACCAGCCCCTCAAAATCCCGAATTCGCTGTTCGGCCCGGGGCAGCATGGCGGCGGCTTCGGCAGTGCCCAGCGCGCCGTTTATAAAATCATTTTGGAGATCAATGGCGACTAAAACGTTCATATCGTTTCCTCCTTGGGTTCCATTGGCTTTTGCAGCATCATCAGCAGCGGCAGCACCAGCAGCAGGCAGTCCCAGCGAATGGCCAAAAGCCCCCAGCGGCCCACAGCCAGGTTGCCGGCCACCGCCCCCAGCGCAAAAAAGAAGATGACGCCGAAATAAAGTGCACCGCGGCGCAGTTCTTCGCGGTTATGGCCCACGTGGTATTCGTGCAGGGCCTGTACCCCGGCCCGCAGGTTGCCAATGCACATGGTAGTGGCAATGCCATTGCCTTCTATCTTGCGGAAAGCCTGCACCTGGATGCCGCAGGCCAGCGAGGTAAGGCTATTGGCGATAAGATGCTGACCGGCTGGGAAAAAGCTGACCGCCAGCAGAATGAGAATTTCCCCTGTAAGGGCCAGCTGCCGCCAGTGCAGGCGGCTCATATGGCCAAAGCGGGTGCGTACCGCCGCCGCCAGCGCAATGCCCAGGGCAAAGCTGACCACCGGCAGCAGATAGCGCAGGCTATCCGCCGGACGCCCTTCCGAAATAGCGACCGCAAACAGCAGGATATTACCGGTTTGAGCATTGGCAAAGACTTTGCCGCGCGCCATGTAGCTGTAGGCATCCATAAAGCCGCCGGCCAGCGCCAGCAGGATGCCGACGGCCAGCGAAGAGGACATTTGCCGGTTCGGATTTTTTCTCTGCATGGTTATCACTGCTTTCCGGTGGAGCCGAAACCGCCGCGGGAAGGATTGCCCAGCGTTTCGCACTCCTCAAATTCGATGGCGGGCTGATGCTCCATAATGCGGAACTGGGCGATGCGGTCATTCGCTTCGATGCGGCAGTCGCGGGTGGCATAAACCGGCATCTTCCACTCGTCTTCATCGCCGCAGTAGCTTTCATCCACCACGCCCATGGAATTGGACATGAGGATACCGTAATTGCGGAAGGTGGAACTGCGGGGCAGCACATGGGCTTCGTACCCCTGGGGCAGCACCATGGCAATGCCAAAAGGAATATAGCAGGATTCTCCGGCCTTTAGCTCAATGGTTTCGGCAGCGCGCAGGTCAATCCAGTCGCTTTTGCCATCAATATAGCGCAGTTTTTCTATTTTATCGCTGAGGTAACGGATGCGGACTTTGGGCATAGGGTCCTCCTAAAAAAATCATTTGAGAATAGTCTATCCAAAAATGGGAAGTGGCGTCTTTCCCCTCTGGTATCCTTATTTTAATGTACGGTAGTACAGTCCTCGGGTAAAGGCCCCGGCCGGCGCTGCGCCGTTCTGGTACATTTTCAGGATGGTATCGCATTCCTCCGCCGTTTCTACGGTAAAACGCATGGTAAGGAAATCGCAGAAATCCCACTCCGGCAGCCGGTCGCTGAGATACAGCGGCCGGGGGTTCAGCAAATGGGTGTACTGGCGGTTCTGGCACTGCAGCGGAAAATCCTCTCCCCGCCGGTCGGTGATGTGATTAAAGCCCTGGCAGTTGCCGCAGCCGGCCGCCGTTTTACCGGGGCAGTTGCGCAGCAGCATCAGCGGCAGGTGGCCGTAGGCAATGATACCAAAAGGAACGGGACTTTGAATATTGCGGGCTGCGGTGCGCTCACATTCAAAGGAAAGGGTAAGCTCCCGGCAGCCCAGGGCAGCCGCCTGCTGTGCGGCCGGAGAGTTGATAATATTCAGCCCATAATCGCCGATGATCCGCAGCCCGGCCTCGCGGGCCATCAGCAGGGAGCCAAGGTTTCCGCACAGCGCCGCCGTCAGACCGTGTTTCTTCAGGCAGCGCAGGGAACGCATGGCGGCTTCCTCCTGCTGCGGTGCGCAGAAAGCTGGCAATTCGGCTACCCAGCGCTCCGCGTCGGGCTCCAGCAGCTCCGGGTGTGCGGCCAGCTCGCTCAGCGGCAAAGAAATTCGTCCGGCCCCCTGCCGGAGAGCGGCGGTCAACTGGGCGGCCGAAGACAGGCGGCAATCCAGGCGGGGCGCTCCCATCGGGCGCGGCCGCAGCGCAGTTTCTTCCTCGTTTTGCGGTGCTTGGGGCCAGGGGGTGATAACGCTGCGGGCCTCGGTCAGGGCGCTGAGCGCTGCCGCGCGCAGTCGGTTCAGGGCAGAGAGGGGCAGCATCAGCCCCGGGGCAATGTGGCAGGTCAGGTTCTGCAGATAGAACGGCGTACCGCCGCACTTTTCCAGTGCCCGGCGGGCCAGTTCTTCATCGGTGGGGCGGGTCAGGGCATTCTGCGGTACTTCACCGGCCACCTCTACCCGGTGGGTGCCATCGGTAGCAGCCAGCGTTACCGGCTTTTGGGGGGATATGGTCAGTACCATATTCACCGGCAGGCGGCCCACTTCGTTGCGGGTCAGGGCCGAAAGTTTCCCCAGCACTTCGGCGGCCGCGGCCGCGTCCTCCCGGGTGCGGGTACCAAACATGGTAAGATCCCGGTGGGCGGTGTAGTAACCATCGGTAAAGCCGCTGCGGCTAAAGACGGAACGCAGCGTTTCCAGGTCGGGGGTTTCGCCGGCCAAAGATTGGCGGCAGGCGGTGACGGCGGCTGCGACATATTCGGGGCGCTTCAGCCGGCCCTCGATTTTGAAGCTGGCGACTCCCAGCGCCTCCAGCTCCCGCAGGCGGTCGGTCAGGGTCAGGTCCTTTAGGGAAAGCGCATAGCTTCGGCCATGGCTTTTAAAATCCAGCCGGCAGGGCTGGGCGCAGCGCCCGCGGTTGCCGCTGCGTTCCCCCAGCACACTGCTGAGGTAGCACTGGCCGGAAACGCTCATGCACAGCGCCCCGTGGACGAAAATTTCGCACTTCATGCTGGTGCCGGCACAGATGGCGGCAATTTCCTCCTTGCTGAGTTCCCGGGCCAGTACCACCTGGGTAAAGCCCATTTCCTCCAGCAGGCGCGCGCCGGCCAGGTTGTGGATGGACATCTGGGTGCTGCCCAGCATGGGCAGGGTAGGGTAACGCTGCCGGATGATCCTGGCCAATCCCAGATCCTGCACCAGTACACCATCGGCTCCGGCTGCCGCCACCGCATCCAGCAAATGGAGCCACTGGGGCAGTTCCCGGTCCGCCACCAGCGTGTTTAGGGTAACATAGACCTTTACCCCGCGGGCGTGGCACCAGCCCACCGTCTGCGGCAGCGTGGTTTCATCAAAGTTTTCGGCGCCCGCGCGGGCATTAAAGCTTTGCAGCCCAAAATAAACGGCATCGGCGCCGCACAGTACGGCGGCGCGCAGCTGCGCTTCGCCCCCGGCCGGCGCCAGAATTTCAGCGTGTTTTTCCATTTTTATCAGAATTCCTCATCGTTTTCATCGTAGTCGCGGAAGTCCATCTGCCCGCTGCGGCGCAGGTCATCGGCAGGGGTGCGCACAGCGCTGCTTTCCCGCAGGTAGTTGGTTAACTGCTGGCGCAGGTTATCGGCCGCCTCCTCGCTTTTGGCCAGTTGGTCCATTAGGTTCATGGTCAGCAGCGCAAAGGTATCAAAGGCGGAAATATTGGGGCAGCCCTCCCGGATCTCATCGATCTGGCCGTTCAGACGCTCCTGGATCATTTTTACCCAGGCGGGGTCGCGGTCGGTATTGATGTAGTACTGGTGGTCCATGATGTTGATTTTATAGCGGCTCATCGTATTCCTCCCTGTAAGGCATTTTCTGTCCCCATTATAGCGCAAAATAAGGGCGCTGCAAAGGCCTTTTTCGGCCAATCCCGCCGGGAAACGGTATTGATGAAAAAATAACGAACTTTTTGGGCGGAGTGTTGAAAATCGTGAAAAAAACGGTATAATATCCTTGGGATAGAATTTATAATTCCATGTAAAAAAGGAGTGTACGAACATGACCGCAGAGCAGATCCGTTCGGCAATGGAAAATAAACTGGAATACCTGATGGAGGTAAAGCCGCAAAGCGCCAGCGATGACCAGCTATACAAGGCCGCCGCCCTGGTGCTGCGCGACCTGATGGTGGAAAAACGCCGCGCGCACCGCGCCAAGATTACCGCGGAAAAGAGAAAGCGCATTCACTATCTTTCCATGGAATTCCTGATGGGCAAGAGCCTGAAAAACAGCCTGTATAATCTGGGGTTAGTGGAACCCTTTACCGAGGCGCTGACGGCCTTTGGCGCCACGCCGGAGCGCCTTTTTGCCTGCGAACCGGATCCGGGACTTGGCAACGGCGGCCTGGGACGCCTGGCGGCCTGCTACCTGGATGGCATGGCCACCGACGGTTATTACGGCACCGGCTACTCCATTTTGTACGAATATGGCATCTTTAAGCAGAAGCTGGTGAACGGCGCCCAGACCGAACTGCCCGATTACTGGCTGCCCGGCGGTGAAGTATGGCTGCGCCCTAATGAAGAGCACGCGGTTGAGGTCAAATTCGGCGGCCGGCTGGAGGAACACTGGGACCAGGGCCACCTGATGCAGCAGTACATCGATTACGAGACGGTGCTGGCAGTGCCTTACAATATGTATGTTTCCGGCTACGATACCGAGGCGGTAAGCGTGCTGCGCCTGTGGAAAGCCAAAAGCCCCGGCATCGATATGGAGTGCTTCAATAACGGCGATTACCTGGGCGCCTTCCGCAAAACCGCCCGCGCCGAAACCATCAGCAAGATCCTGTACCCCAACGATAACCATCAGGAAGGCAAGCAGCTGCGCCTGCGCCAGCAGTATTTCCTCGTCTGCGCTTCGCTGGCGGAGATTACCCGCACCCACATGGAGCGCTACGGCACCATGGAAAACTTTGCGGAGCTCAATGCCATCCAGCTGAATGATACCCACCCCACCATGGCCATCCCGGAACTGATGCGTATTCTGATGGATGACTGCGGCTACAGCTGGGAAAAGAGCTGGGAGATTACCCAGCAGACCTTTGCCTACACCAACCATACCGTCATGGCGGAGGCACTGGAAAAGTGGGATATTACCCTGTTCCGGGAACTGCTGCCCCGCATTTATCAGATCGTGCAGGAAATCGACCGCCGCTGGAATATCCGGATGCGGGAAGAATTCCGCTGCGACAACGCCGAAGTGGAAAAAATGCAGATCCTGCGCGATGGCAAAATCCATATGGCCAACCTGTGCGTGGTGGGCGGCCACTATGTCAATGGCGTTTCCAAACTGCACAGCCAGATCATCAAAGATGATGTCTTCCATGAGTTCTACCGCCTGATGCCGGAGAAGTTCGGCAACGTCACCAATGGCATTGCCAGCCGCCGGTGGCTTATGCAGTCCAATCCCCGGCTGGATCGCTTTATCCGCGACCGCATTGGGGAAGAATATCTGCACGATTTTAACCTTCTCACCGGCCTGCGCGCCTATCTGGAAGACGAAGAGAGCCTGAAAGAACTGGCGGAAATCAAGCTGCACAATAAGCAGGATTTTGCCCGTTACCTGCAGACGGAACGCGGCATCACCGTCAATCCCGAATCGCTGTTCTATGTTCAGGTCAAGCGCCTGCATGAGTACAAGCGCCAGCACCTCAATGCCCTGCAGATTCTCAAGCACTATCTGGATATCAAGGCAAATCCTGAAGCGGAATTCAAGCCCCGCACCTACCTCTTTGGCGCCAAGGCGGCCCCCGGCTATGACCTGGCCAAAAAGATTATCCGTTTCATCAATGACCTGGGTGCTATGATCGATGCCGATCCCGATGTACGCGGCCGGCTGAAGATCGTCTATCTGGAGGAATACAATGTCTCCATGAGCGAGCGCCTGATGCCCGCCAGCGAAGTCAGCGAGCAGATCTCCCTGGCCGGCACTGAAGCTTCCGGCACCGGCAACATGAAGCTGATGCAGAATGGTGCCATTACGCTGGGCACCATGGATGGCGCCAATGTGGAAATTGCCGAGCAGGTAGGCCCGGAAAATATCCTCATCTTTGGCATGAGCACCCCGGAAGCGGAGGACCTCAAATCCCGCGGGTATCACCCGGCCGATGCCATTGCCCGCAGCCCGGAACTGCAGCGGCTGCTGGAATTTATGGAGCGGCAGGATAGCCCCGAAAGCTTCTGGATGCTGGCCGATCATCTGCGCCGGGTGGATCAGTACATGGCGGCCGCCGATTTTGACAGCTATTCCGCTGCCGATGACCGCGCGGCAGAGATTTACTACAATGATCCGCTGCGCTGGCAGCGCATGAGCCTGGCCAATATCGCCGGGGCCGGCATCTTCTGTGCTGACCGCGCCATCCACGATTACGCGCGGGATATCTGGCACTTGGATTAAGAAAAATTGGAATAGAAGTACAAAAGGGAAGCAGGCAGTCGCCTAACGGCGAGGGGGCACTTTTGCACCGCCTCGTCGGGCGCAACCTCCGCTTAAATCGGGCAGACCCTCCGTTACACTACGGGCAGCCCTCTCCGCTACGGTGCGTCCTCCTCTCCCCACAAGGTCTTGCGACCTTGCGGGGACCCCAAATTCCAAAAGCGTTTTAGGGCTGCCGCCCTAAAAACCCACATCGCTTGGCTGCGCTGGATACGAATATTGATTTTCTGCGACAGCAGAAAATCAAATCCGTACGGCGCGCAGATGCGCTCCAAAGGGATCTGAGATGCATTTTTATCGCTCCCGCGCTGGAGCGCAGAAGGGCGAACCACCACCCCTGTCCCCTCCTCAAAGGAGGGGAATTGTGCAGGCAGTCTGCAAATACTTTTGGGTCGGCAGCCCTTTATGCTGCAAGCCCTTACTGCCGAGACGAAAAAGCAGGATCAGCAGGAAGTGGGATAGACACTCCTCTCCCCCGCCGCGGGGGAGAGGTAGGGTGAGGGGGCCAATGCGCCTGCGGCACCCTATAAGCACCGTTTAGCCCACGCT
>DMMB01000020.1:19327-21233 GCA_003453215.1 Oscillospiraceae bacterium
TTAGCCCACGCTTCGGGACGGCGTAGCCGTTCCGAGCGGGCGTTCCGGTGCGTCGGGGTCTTGGGGCTACGCCCCAAGTCTGTTTTGCTTCCTTTTGCAGAAGCAAAAGGAAGTCCCCGCCGGATAGGCGTACAAACCAAGACCTTTTATAAGGCTCCCCCCGCCGTTAGGCGACAGAAGACTAAGCCATATTCTTTTCGCCGCAAGGCGATTTTTCGTTATACTCATCCTACAGGAAAGGACCGAACAGCCATGTTTAACAGCCTGCTGGCGGAATACAAAACCCCCTTTGGCGCGGTGGCAGCGGGGGAAGAAATGACCCTGCGATTTACCCTGCCCCAGGGGGATTCCCGCACGCCCTTTTTGCTGCTGTACCGGGCCGGGCAGCCGCAGCCCCAGCTGCATACTCCCCTGCATCGGCAGGCCGATGGCTTCACCCTGCACTATACGCCGCAGGAGCCGGGCCTTTATTACTATGGCTTTCGCCTTTCCGATGGCACCCTGCTGCACCGCGCGCCCGATGGCAGCGCCGATTACGGCGAGGGGCAGCTGTGGCAGCTTACCGTCTACGATAAGGCCTACGATATTCCGCAAAAATTTGCCGGGCAGGTGATGTACCAGATCTTCCCGGATCGCTACTATAACAGCGGCAAAGAAAAAACCGGCGTCCCCGCCGATCGCCGCCTGCACCGCGATTGGCAGGAGGAACCGCAGAACACCCCCGATGCCGATGGCATGTTCCGCTGCAATGATTACTTCGGCGGTGACCTGGCCGGAATTACCGAAAAATTGCCGGAGCTGGCCGCTTTGGGCGTCGGGGTTCTGTACCTCAATCCCATCTTTGAAGCGCACAGCAACCACCGCTACAATACCGCCGATTATTGGCGCATCGATCCGCTGCTGGGCACCGAACAGGATTTTATTACCCTGTGCCAGAAGGCCCACGAACGGGGCATAAAAATCATCCTGGATGGCGTGTTCAATCACACCGGCAGCGATAGCCTGTACTTTAATAAAGAGGGCCGTTATGGCTCCGGCGGCGCCTACCGCGATCCGCACAGCCCCTACCGCAGCTGGTTCTGCTGGAAAGATGCCGCCGCCAATGTGTATGAAAGCTGGTGGGGCTTCCAGAGCCTCCCCAAACTCAATAGCCGGGATCCCCTCTGGCGGGAATTCCTCTGCGGGGAAAATGGCATTGTGCGGCACTGGCTGCGGCTGGGCGCCGATGGCTGGCGGCTGGATGTGGTGGATGAATATCCCGATGAGCTGGTGCAAAAAATCCGAGAGGCGGCCCGCGCCGAAAAGTCCGATGCCCTCATCATCGGGGAGGTGTGGGAGGACGCCAGCTGCAAGGAAGCCTACGGCGAACACCGCCAATACCTGATGGGCCGCGAGCTGGATAGCGTGATGAACTACCCGCTGCGGCAGACCATTCTGGATTTTCTGCTGCGGGGTGATGGCGCCGCTTTCCGACGGCGGCTGTGGGAACTGCTGGAGCATTACCCCCGCCCCTGCTGGGATGTTATGATGAATCTCCTTTCCAGCCACGATGTTCCTCGCGCCATTACCGCGCTGGGCGGCACCCCCATGCAGCACCGGGACCGCGATTGGCAGCGCGCCCACAATACCCTTACGGTGGCGCAGTATTACCGGGGCCGGCAGCTTTTCATGCTGGGCACCCTTATGACCATGACCCTGCCCGGAATGCCCTGTATTTACTACGGCGATGAAGCCGGTCTGGTGGGCTACGCCGATCCCTTTAACCGGGGCACCTACCCCTGGGGTCGGGAAGATACCGGCCTGCGGGAGTGTATCCGCCAGATGGCCGCCCTCCGCAATGGGAACAGCGCCCTTGCCACCGGCGCGCTGGAGCCGCTGGCGTGTGCCGCCGGCATGGCGGCCTGGC
>DMMB01000001.1:0-4170 GCA_003453215.1 Oscillospiraceae bacterium
CCTCTTTTACCTTTACCCAGCACTGCAGGTTCACCTTGCAGTTCAGGAAAGTTTCCAGTTCCTCGCGCGCGGCGGTGGCAATCTTTTTCAGCATCGCGCCGCCCTTGCCGATGATAATCCCCTTGTGGCTTTTGCGCTCGCAGTAGATCACCGCGTCAATATCAAGGATCGGCCCATTTGCGGTCTCTCGCTCTTTCATCGTCTCTATCGTTACCGCAATGCCATGCGGAATATCCTCCGAAAGGAAGCACAGCGCTTTTTCCCGCAGCATCTCGGCGGCGATCACCCGCTCCGGCTGGTCGGTCAGCATATCGTCATCAAAGTAGTGCGGCCCTTCGATGGCGGCATCATGCAGCAGCTCCCGCAGGAGCGCCACCCCGTCGCCGGTTTTGGCGCTCAGCGGCACAATCTGCTGGAAGTCATACGCTTCGTTCAGCACCGCCATCATCGGGATGAGCTGCTCCTTGTCTTTCAGCAGGTCAATCTTATTCAGTACCGCCACAGCGGGCAGGTCCAGCTTTTTAAACTGCTCAATGAGATCCTGCTCCGCGCGGGTCAGCTTCTCCCATGGTTCGCTGGCGTCGGTCACCAGCACCGCCAGGTCCACATCGGAAACCGAAGACCCCACCTGCCGCACCATGTATTCCCCCAGGGAATTGCGCGCCCGGTGCAGACCGGGGGTATCAATGAATACCAGCTGGGTGGCGCCCTCGGTCAGCACGCCGGTGATGCGGGTGCGGGTGGTCTGCGGCCGCGGGGAAACAATGGCTACTTTTTCGCCCAGCAGGGCATTCAGCAGGCTGCTTTTGCCCACATTGGGCCGCCCTACTATGGCAATAAACGCCGATTTTTGTACTTCTCTCATTCGCCTCTCCTTATTCCACGTAGGTGTTGTCGCGGGTCAGCCCCAGCCGTCCCAGCGCTTCCTCTTCCTTTTCCCGCATAATGGTCTTTTCCAGGCCGCCGTTTACGTGGTCGTAGCCCAGCAGGTGCAGCATGGAGTGCACCGTCAGATAGCCCATTTCCCGTTCAAAGGTATGGCCAAATTCATTGGCCTGCGCCACAGCGTGCTCCACCGAAATCACAATATCCCCCAGCTGCTTGCAGCCGGTATCGGGGTTCACATCGTATTCGCCGTTTTCGCCCAAAGGGAAGGAGAGAACATCGGTGGAAGCATCGATATGCCGGAACTGGTTGTTCATCTCCCGGATCTTTTCATCATCGGTAAAGGTGATATTTACCTCCGCGTCCCCCTGGAATTGTTCCATCCGCAGTACGGCGGTGCAGCAGCGCCGCAGCATCAGCCGCAGTCCGGCGGGTATTTTTACGGCCTTCTGGTCATTGGTGATGATTACTTTCAGCTTGTCCATGTTATTTGCCTCTCCTTGCTGTATCTTGCTTTGCATCCTGCTTGCTGTAATATTTTTCGTAGGCTTTTATGATGTCCTGTACCAACTTGTGCCGCACCACATCTTTTTCGCTAAAGCGGCAGATCGCAATATCCGGAATATCCCGAAGAATTTTGCTGGCCTCCACCAGCCCGGAACGCTTTGCATCCGGCAGGTCAATCTGGGTTACATCGCCGGTAATAATGGCCTTGGAATTGAACCCCAGCCGGGTCAGGAACATCTTCATCTGCTCCGGGGTGGTGTTCTGCGCCTCATCCAGAATGATGAAGCTGTCATCCAGCGTGCGGCCACGCATATAGGCCAGCGGCGCTACCTCTATGTTGCCCCGCTCCTGGTATTTCTGGAAGTTATCCGCCCCCAGCATATCAAAAAGCGCATCGTACAGCGGCCGCAGGTAGGGGTCTACCTTGTTCTGCAGGTCGCCGGGCAAAAAGCCCAGCTTTTCTCCCGCCTCTACGGCAGGGCGTGTCAGCACAATGCGGTTGACCTCCTGCGCCCGGAAGGCTTTGACGGCCATGGCCACGGCCAGGTAGGTCTTGCCGGTACCGGCGGGGCCGATCCCCATGGTAATGGTGTTTTTGCGGATGGCCTCCACATATTTTTGCTGCCCCAGTGTTTTGGGCTTCAGGGGCTTGCCCTTGGCGGTGATGCAGATGACATCTTTTCCCAGAGCCTCTGCCTCCTGCTCGCGCCCTTCTTCCACCAGGCTCATCATATAGCGTATATTCTGCGCCGAAAGTTCTTCACCGGATTCCACCATCTTCAGCAGTCCTTCGATGCACCGGGTACAGGTCATCACCTTTTCGGCGTCGCCGCTCACCTTAATATCGGTGCCGCGGAACACCACCGAAACGCCGTAGCCCTGCTCCAGCATTCGTATATTTTCATCGGAGTTGCCAAAGAGGGTCAGCGCGTATTCCATTCGTTCAAAGTTAATGGTTTGCTCGGTCATGGCTGTCCTCCTTGCTCCACTTTACTACTTTAGTATATTGTAACACATTTCCCACTGAATTTCTATGAAACATTCATAGAATTTTCGCTATGATTTTGTACTATTTTTTAGCACCGCTGATGATTTTTGCAGAATTTTCGGCCAAGCCTCCGGAACTCAGCCAAAGATTTTATGGTGCTGCTGCGGGTTCCCGTTCCTCCGTCTGCACCCGGGCCTCCACTGCAATCTGCTTTTCCAGCAGGTACTCTACGGTCAGCGTGTAACCTTCCGGGCTTTCGGTTCCCACCGGTTCCCGGCTCAGGATTTTGGCGGTTCCCCAGTCCTGCTCCCGCAGCGCCAGCGCTTTTTCGCTCTGCCGCATGGCCTCCTGCGGCGTTATGGTTTTCTCCACCTCCTGCATCAGCAGATAGCAGTCCTCCCGCCATTCCACCGGCAGCAGCGCCCCCAGCCCTTTTGGCTCCTTTGTGATGTGCTCTACCCGGTAGGGCCCATCGGGAATGCCCTTTAGCTGCAGCGGCACCTCTATGCCAAAAATTTTCAGGTACCGCCGCCGGGCGATCCCCCGCAGCACATAGCCGCTCTGCTTATATGGTGTAAATATTTCCAGCCTCGCGCGCACCTGCGCATATACCTGCCCGCGCGCGTGCGCGGTACGGCTTTCTCCCACCTTATTGTCCATAATGCCGCTCACCAGCAGATCGCCGGTCTGCACGCTGTCACCGGGTTTTACCACCGCATTGCCATTTTGCACCTCCACCCGGGTAATAAACCCGGTTTCCGCGGCAACCAAATTGGTGGGGATGCCATCCTCCACGACGGCCGGGGGCGGCACCGCCTCCTCTATGATGGCGGTGACCCGGCTGCCCTCTACATTGACGGTAATCCAGGCAATTTCCTCAAAGCGGATCTGCATCTGCCGTTCGACCGCTCGGGCATCAATGCGGCGGGCCAATACCCCGGAGTGTACCCCATATTCGGCCAGCGCCGCCGTTACGGCTTCCGGATCCAGCTGCTCGGTGCCGGTCACCTCCACCCGCCACACAAAACGGCTCATCACCAGCAGCCCCACCACCAGCAGCCCGGCCCCAATCCATAGACCGGTGCGCCGCCGGTAGCGATGAGCGGTGTTTTTCAGGCCGGAACATCGCCCAATCTCCAGAGTGCAGCCGCTTTTTTCGGCATAGTATGCCAGCCGGGCCCGGTGGCACTGGGCACAGCACGCAGCAATGCCATCGGGCTGCCGCCGGGTATTCCACAGCCCCACCCCACCCTGACTGCACAGGTTCAAAAAGCGCTCCGGATAAGACCCCGTTACCGTAAACTGCAGTGTTCCCCGGCAATACCGGATCAGTTTTTTGATGAGCATTTTGCGCCCCTCCCGGCCAAACATTTTGTCGCAGTATCGCAAAGCTTTAATGGGCTTTGGCTGGTTCCTTTCGGTTAGCCAAAATCCACCGAACGGATTTTGCCTTCCACCACCGCCCCCAGTCCGCCAAAATTCCGCATGGTCAGCCCTTCGCCGGTAAAGCGAACCGTCAGGGCACCGGTGCACAGCCGAATGCAGCTTTCGCTGTATTCCAGAATGCCCCGGCAGCCATCGACCACCGCTTCCCGGTCGGAGAGCAATTCCACCCGCATGGGTGGCAGCAGATCGGCAGCTGCCTCCCGCAGTGTTTCGCCGGTTCTTTTCAGTGCTTTTTGCAGCGGCATGGTTCCACCCCTTTCTCACCTCCCACTATATGCCGCTGCCGGGCCCGGTCAGTCCCCCCAATGGTAAACTTTTTCTTAAAAAATGTGTGATATGTACCA
>DMMB01000001.1:4396-4571 GCA_003453215.1 Oscillospiraceae bacterium
CTGCAAAAAAGGGGCGTTTTGCCGGTATTAGTGAAAGGGCTTTTTCCGCCCGGTTTATTTGGCCCTTGGGGAGAGGGGGAAAAATGGCCGCTCATACCCCTCCTCGGCCCTGCATAAACTTTCCCAAAGCAGTTTTGGGGCCGGCTTTGCCACGCAGTCGGCTGCCGAGACCCGG
>DMMB01000084.1:0-7718 GCA_003453215.1 Oscillospiraceae bacterium
GGGTGGATGCACGAACGATTGCTGCTATGCTGTTATCCGATGTGGGCCTCAAACCCTACACAGATACAGCATACCACAATGAGGAGCTAAAGTCACTCACCAGATACCGTTTTGACAAGGTGAAAGAACGTGCCAAGCTGAAAAGTTCTATCGCCCGGCTGGTCTGCATTCTGTTTCCGGAATTGGAAAAACTCGTCCCTTCTCTGCATATTGCTTCTGTCTACGCCTTGCTGGAAGAGTTCCCAGGGGCCAAACAGGTTGCCAACACCCATTTAACGAGGCTGAAAGCATTGCTCGAAACCGCCTCCAATGGCCACTACAAACGGGATATGGCTCTTGAAATACGAAATGCCGCCAAAAACTCTATTGGCTCTCAGATGCCTGCCAAGTCCCTTGAATTGCAGCACACCATCCGGCTCATCCGTGAACTGGATCGTGAAATTGATGAAATCGAAGAACAAATCCAATCCATTATGGATGAGCTTCATTCTCCTATTACCACCATCCCAGGGCTGGGGTTCCGCATGGCTGCCATGATCCTGGCAGAAGTCGGCGACTTCACCCGGTTTGACTCCCCAGACAAGCTGTTGGCCTATGCCGGGATGTCCCCCTCCACTTACCAGTCCGGACAGCTCAAGAACTGCTACCCGCACATGGAAAAGCGTGGCTCCCGATACTTACGCTACGTACTTTACAACGCAGCCAAGTATGTCTGTCACTGGGACCCGGCTTTTGCTGATTATCTCGCCAAGAAGCGGGCGGAGGGAAAACACTACAATATTGCCATCTCTCACGCGGCCAAAAAGTTGGTTCGTCTGATATTTGCCATGGAGAAATCCAGGCAGCCATATTGCTCAGCGGCTTAAGTGCAGCTACTTGAATAGCCAGCAGGGGTCTGACAAGACCTCAGCTTTGCTATACCTTTTTTGAGCCATCTCTTTTTCACCACCACCATTCATTTTCGGGGTTGACTTTTAATAGTTAATCTTTCGGTATTCTGCCTTTAATATAGCACACTTTGCCGATGAAGAAAAGGGGACAACCCCAAAGCGTTGGGCAGACCATGCAAATTTTACATATTACGTGCCGGTTATGAAAAAAGAGCCACCCGATACGGCGTGACTCTTTTTGTTTTTACAATTCTTTGTAGTAGGGGCAAATATCCTCGTAGTGTCCGTCTTTCATACGAAACCCCTTGGGAATGGTGCCCAGCTGGGTAAAGCCCAGCCGCTCGTAGAGATGCCGGGCGTGCCGATTGGTGGCCACAACGGCATTGAACTGCAGTACCCCAAAGCCATGCTTTTTGCCCTCCTTCAGGCAGTCCAGCACCAGCTTTTCTCCAATATGCAGCCCGCGGGCCTCTTTGCTTACCGCATAGCTTGCATTGCAGATGTGCCCGCAGCGGCCCACATTGTTGGGGTGCAGGATGTAAAGCCCCAGAACCTTTCCGGTTTCATCTTCCGCCACACCGCAGTAGCTCTGCCCGGCAAAAAACTCTCTGCCGCTTTCCTCGGTCAGCAGTTCCTCCTGCGGGAAGGCAATTCCATCCTCCACTACCTCGTTCCAGATGGCAACCATCGCCGGCAGGTCGCAGCTTTCATATCCTCGTATTGTAATCTGCATGGGTCAAATCTCCTTTTGTCACTCTTTCGGCTTCCTGCAGGCCGCAGAATACGGCCCCGCAGGGCGGCGCTTCGCGCCGTAACGGCCTTTCGGCCGTTCCCGCGGCTTCGCCGCGGCCCCTGCGGGGCCGAACCGCATTTCCCGGCAGCTTCTTACTGCTCCATCAGCCCGGTAATCAGCCGGCACAGCTCGGCCGGCTCCTCAATCGGCACACCACCGATGAGGCAACCTTCGGCATACAGCAGCTTGGCATAGTCCGCCAGCTTTTCCTTATCGGTTACCGCATACTCTTTCAGCTTGGCCGTTACCGGGTGGTCGGGGTTCAGCTCCAGTACCACATCCGCCTTAAAGCGGTTCTCCCGCCCCGGCATGGCGTTCAGGGTTTGCTCCATCTCCATCGAAAGCCCGCCCTCGGTGGAAAGACATACCGGGTGGGATTTCAGTTTATCGGTAAAGCGTACCGCGTGCACCTTTTCGCCCAGCGCCTCTTTCATCGCCGCAAAGAGATCTGCCGCCGCCTCGTTTTCCTCAGCCAGCGCCTTTTTCTGCTCCTCGGTGGAAAGATCAATCTCATCGGTGCGGATGTTGAGGAATTTCTTGCCGTCATACTCCCGCAGCGTCTTGATGGCGAATTCATCCACTTGTCCGGTCATATACAGCATCTCGTAGCCGGCTTCTTTAATCTGGTCGGCCTGCGGCAGCGCATCGATTGCTTCCACCGTACGGCCGCAGCCATAGTAGATGGCCTCCTGGCCCTCTTTCATACGGCTCACATATTCTTTCAGGGTCGTCAGCTTCTTTTCGGTGGAAGAATAGAACAACTGCAAATCCTGCAGGGTATCCTTGTGCATTCCGTAATCCATGCACAGGCCATAGGTCAGCTGGGTGCCAAATTCTTTCCACAGGGCCTCGTATTTTTCACGGTCGTTTTCCAGCAGCTTTTCCAGTTCGCCTTTGATGCGCCGCTCCAGTGCCCGTTCTATGAGCTGCAGCTGGCGGTCATGCTGCAGCATTTCGCGGCTGATGTTGAGCGAAAGATCCTCGCTATCCACCAGGCCCCGCACAAAGCTGAAATAGTCCGGCAGCAGGTCGGCGCACTTTTCCATAATGAGTACGCCGCGGGAATAAAGCTGAAGTCCTTTCTCGTAGCTGGTGGAGTAGTAGTTCATCGGGGCATGGGCCGGGATAAACAGCAGGGCGTTAAAGGTTGCATTGCCCTCTGTCCGGGTGTGGATCACCACTGCCGGGTCTTCATAGTCATAGAATTTGTTCTTATAGAAATCGTTGTACTCTTCCGGCTTTACTTCGCTCTTTTGCTTGCGCCACAGCGGGATCATGCTGTTCAGAGTGGTTTCTTCCCACACCGTTTCATATTCCGGCTTTTCGGGGGCTTCCTCGCCCTCCGGTACGGCCTTGGGGCGGTACTGCGGCATCGAAAGGGTGATGGGATAGCGGATATAGTCGGAATACTTCTTCACCAGCTCGGAAAGACGGTATTCCTCCAGGAAATCGCTGTATTTCTCATCCTCGGTGTCGTCTTTCAGGTGCAGGGTGATGCGGGTGCCTTTCCAGTCCATTTCGCAGGGCTCTATGGTATATCCTTCGGCGCCGCTGGATTCCCACCGGCTGCCGGCTTCTTCATCCCAGGCGCGGCTTTCCACCGTTACGTGGTCTGCCACCATAAAGGCAGAATAGAACCCTACGCCGAACTGCCCGATGACTTCCACATCCTCGCCGGTTTCGTTTTCCCGCTTAAAGTCCAGACTGCCGCTTTTGGCAATGGTGCCCAGGTTTTTTTCCAGTTCCTCGGCGGTCATGCCACAGCCGTTATCGGTAATGGTCAGCAGCCGGTTTTCCTTATCCACTGCCAGCGCTATTTTATAGTCGCTGCGGGCCAGGGTTACGCTGTCATCGGTCAATGAGCGGAAATACAGCTTATCAATGGCATCGCTGGCATTGCTGATGAGCTCCCGCAGGAAGATCTCCTTGTGGGTATAAATGGAATTAATCATCATATCCAGCAGCTTTTTGCTTTCGGCTTTGTACTGCTTTGTTCTCATGGTTTTCCTACTCCTTTGTTTTGAGATACCTGACTTTTATGGGGTACACCGCCCCGCGGCTCGGGTTTCGGCGCCGGCCGCGGGGACAGTGTGTAATGAAACTAAAATTACATAGCTACCAGCTTTTCGCCGTCGTAATCCACCGTAATGGCGGTTTCGGGGGCGGGGTCTTCGGCAATGATCCACCGGGCCAGCAGCGTCTCCACTTCGGTCTGCAGTAGCCGCTTCAGCGGTCTTGCGCCGTAAATGGGGTCGTAGCCTTTGGCAATCAGATAATCCTTGGCGGCGTCGGTCAGGGAGACCGTCAGCTGCCGCTGGGCCATCCGCTTTTGCAGGTCGGCCACCAGCAGATCCACAATGCCGCGAATGTTCTCTTTGGTCAGCGGTTTGTAGAAAACAATCTCATCCAGCCGGTTCAGGAACTCCGGACGGAAGCTGCGGCGCAGCAGCTGGGTCACGCCGTCGCGGGCTTCTTCGCTGATCTCGCCGTTCTCTCCAATGCCCTCCAGAATGAGGTCGGAACCCAGGTTGGAGGTCAGGATGATGATGGTGTTCTTAAAGTCCACAGTGCGGCCCTGACTGTCGGTGATCCGGCCATCATCCAGCACCTGCAGCAGTACGTTAAAGACATCGGGGTGTGCTTTTTCTACTTCATCAAACAGCACCACAGAGTAGGGCCGACGGCGAACCGCTTCGGTCAGCTGGCCGCCCTCTTCATAGCCCACATATCCGGGAGGCGCGCCGATGAGGCGGCTGACCGAGTATTTTTCCATATACTCGCTCATATCAATCCGGACAATGTTGTGCTCATCGTCAAACAGGGCTTCGGCCAGCGCTTTGGCCAGTTCGGTCTTGCCTACGCCGGTGGGACCCAGGAACAGGAACGAACCGATGGGACGCTTGGGATCTCGGATCCCGGCCCGGCTGCGCAGAATGGCATCGGAAACCTTGGTCACAGCTTCGTCCTGGCCGATGACCCGACGATGCAGAATATCCTCCAGATGCAGGAGCTTCTCCCGTTCGCCCTCCATCAGCTTAGCTACCGGGATACCGGTCCAGCGGGCCACAATGCGGGAAATTTCCTCTTCGGTCACTTTATCCCGCAGCAGGGTGTCCTCTTTTTCTTCGGCCTCGCCTGCCTTTTCGGCCTCCTCCAGCTCCTTTTGCAGCTGGGGCAGTTTACCGTATTTCAGTTCGGCCGCTTTGTTTAGGTCGTAGCGGTTCTGCGCCATTTCGATTTCGGCATTGATTTTTTCAATCTCCTGCCGCAGGTTCTGCACCTTGCCGATGGATTGCTTTTCATTCTCCCAGCGGGCCTTCATGCCGTTAAAATGCTCCCGCAGTTCGGCCAGTTCTTTCTGTACCTCCGCCAGATGAGCCTGGGTCAGCTTGTCGGTTTCCTTCTTCATGGCCGCTTCCTCTATTTCCAGCTGCATGATGCGGTGCCGTAGCTCATCCATTTCGGTGGGCATGGAGTTCATCTCAGTCTTGATGAGAGCACAGGCTTCATCCACCAGGTCAATGGCCTTATCCGGCAGAAAACGGTCGGTGATGTAGCGGTTGGAAAGGGTAGCGGCGGCAATGAGGGCGGCGTCCTGAATTTTCACACCATGATAGACTTCATACCGCTCTTTCAAACCACGCAGGATGGCAATGGTATCCTCCACAGTGGGTTCGGCTACCATAACGGGCTGGAAACGACGTTCCAGGGCGGCATCCTTTTCAATGTATTTTTGGTACTCGTTCAGGGTGGTAGCACCAATGCAGTGCAGTTCGCCGCGGGCCAGCATGGGTTTCAGCAGGTTGCCGGCATCCATAGCGCCGTCGGTCTTACCGGCGCCAACAATGGTATGCAGCTCATCGATGAAGAGGATAATCTTGCCCTCGGACTTCTTGACCTCGTTGAGGACGCTCTTCAAGCGTTCCTCAAACTCGCCGCGGTATTTGGCACCTGCGACCAGCGCACCCATGTCCAGACTGAACACGGTATGATCCTTCAGGTTTTCGGGCACATCTCCGCTTTCGATCCGCTGCGCCAGCCCCTCGGCGATGGCGGTCTTACCGACACCGGCCTCACCGATCAGCACGGGGTTGTTCTTGCGTTTGCGGGACAGGATACGGATGACATTGCGAATTTCCGTATCGCGTCCAATCACAGGGTCAAGTTTATGCGCCTTTGCCATTTCGACAAGGTCCTGACCGTACTTTTTCAGGGCATTGTAGGTGTCCTCCGGGTTATCACTCGTGACCCTCTGATTGCCACGCACCGTACTCAGCTGCTTCATAAATTTCTCGGTTGTGATGCCGAAAGTCTTGAAGATTTCACTGGCAGTCTTGCCGGGCCGCTGCAAAATGCCGAGGAATACATGCTCTACGCTGATGTATTCATCCTTCATCTGCTTGGCCTGCTGCTCGGCGGCGTTGAGGGCGCGGTCCAAATCGTTGGAGATGTAGATCTTCTCCGGGTCACGGCCCGAGCCGGTCACGCGGGGCAGCGCCTCGACCTTCTGCAAGGCCGTCTGGGCAAAGGCATTGGCGTCAATGCCGAGGGTCTGCAGCAGCTGCGGGATAAGCCCGTCCTGCTGCTGGGCAAGGGCGGCCAGCAGATGCTCCTGCTCCACCGCGTTGTTGGAATATTCCACCGCGATGCGCTGTGCAGCCTGCAAAGCCTCACGGGTTTTCTGTGTCATTTGTTCGATGTTCATAGTGCGTACCTCCTTTAGTGCAGATAGCGCATTGTTCTGGCAGTCTCGCACGTAAAGTGCTTGGATTTTGCAGTTCAAGAATCCGCTTTCGCAAATTCCGTGTGTTTGCTTTTCTTTAGCACTCTATCTGTTCGACTGCTAATATTGTAGCACATTCACATACCATGTCAATAGGAAAATTGCAAACAAATTGTGAATTTGCAGGAAAAATCATTGGTAAAAGTTGGAGAAACAGTCGGAGGGGAGCGGATAGTTAGATATTTTTCAAAACATCTATTGACAGCGGCAGGTGCATAGGAGTATAGTAAAGGCATAGACAGTTAGACGTTTATCTAATTGTTTATCAGGAAAGGAGTTGTTCTGTTTGGGAGATGCTTTCAAGGCGCTGGCCGACCCGACGCGGCGGCGCATTTTAGAACTGCTGGCACAGGGCGATCTGACCGCCGGGGAGATCGCCGCACATTTTGATATGACAAAGCCGTCCGTCAGCCACCATCTGAACATTTTAAAAAGTGCGGCGCTTATTACCGATGAGCGCCGCGGCCAGAACATTGTGTACAGTGTGAATCTGACCGTATTTCAGGAATTGATGAAGTGGTTTTATGACTGCGGACTTGTAAAGGGAGACGATAGCAATGAAAAAGAATAAGCTGTTCTGGATTTTAACCGTGGTCTGCGTGCTGAATTTTGCCGCGCACCTGTACTTCTACCCCTCCCTGCCGGACATTGTGCCCACCCACTGGGGAGCCGGCGGGCAGGTCAACGGCTGGGGGCCGAAATCCACGGTTTTGATTTTGGCCGCGCTGCCGTTTGCGATGTTGATTTTGCTTGAGGTCATCCGCAAAATCGACCCCAAGCACCAGAATTTTGAGAAGTTCGGCAAGGTATGGAACCTGTTCGTAGTGCTGTTCACCGTGATGATGGCCGCGTTCAGCTGGCTGAGTGAGCTGGCTGTTTTCGGTAAGCTGCCGGACAGCAGCAACCTCGTCAGCATTCTGGTCTGCGGCGGCATCGGCGTATTGTTCATCATCCTGGGCAATTTTATGCCGCAGATCAAGCAGAATTATACCTTCGGCTGCCGCACGCCCTGGGCGCTGAACGACGAGCACAACTGGCAGCGCACCCAGCGCATGGGCGGGTACACCTTTGTCGTTATGGGCATTGTCCTGTTGGTGCTTGCCTTCCTGGGCGGCCTGCTGGGCGACATTGCTACGCTGATCGTGCTGCTGGCCGCTGTTCTTGGCGGCAGCGCGTGGATTTATTTGTATTCGTATCTGGTGTATGTGGGGAAGATGAAGTAAGAGCCTAAAGCCTTCCCCTTTGGGGGAAG
>DMMB01000084.1:8027-8155 GCA_003453215.1 Oscillospiraceae bacterium
GCTTCCCCCGAGGGGGAAGCCATATAGGCAAACAGCCCGTGCTTCGATTGGGAAGCACGGGCTGTTGTTATGTCTTATTCAATCCCTTTTCAATAAACTCCGGATCCTTATTTATACAGCTCGACCAG
>DMMB01000013.1 GCA_003453215.1 Oscillospiraceae bacterium
AAGAAAGAAAAAGAAGAAAGAAATACTCAGTGGTTTTGCTTCAGGCGCTTATCCAGCTTGACCGCCAGGCGGGTGCCGATGCTTTGGAAAATCTGTACAATGACAATAAGCAGGATAACGGCCAGCAGCATGACCAGATATTTGTAGCGATAATAGCCGTAGTTGATGGCGATCTTACCCAGGCCGCCGCCGCCGATGATACCACTCATGGCAGTGTAGCCCAGGATGGTGGTAATGGCAATGGTGGCATTGGAGATGAGAGAGGGCATGGCTTCCGGGATCATGACCTTGACGATGGTTTGCATGGGGGAAGCACCCATGCTGCGGGACATTTCAATAATATTGGGATTGAGTTCCCGCAGGCTGCTTTCCACCAGACGTGCCACAAAGGGGAACGAAGCGATGGCCAACGGAACAATAGAAGCCGTAGTACCAACCGCGGTTCCCACGATGGCGCGGGTCAGGGGGAACAGCAAAATCATGAGAATGAGGAAGGGCACCGAACGCAGCAGATTGATGATGACATTAAGCGTCTTCATCAGCCAGCCGGGAAGGGGCGCCAGACCGCCTTTTTCGCCCACCACCAGGATAACACCCAACGGCAGACCAATGAGCACAGCGAAGAACATAGCTGCTATGGTAACATACAGCGTCTCCCAAAAGGCCAGCAGGAACTGCCCCTGAACGATGGAGAGTGTTTCCTGCAGAACTTCGGCCGAAAAGAGATTATTCAGCATACTGAGTCACCTCCTGGGCGGTGATGTCGCCATCCTGTGTAAGGTAGGCGATAGCGCGGGTCAGATCATCATTTTTATCCACGATACTGAGCAGCATGGAACCATAGGCCCGGCCTTCAATACTGCGGGTAGAGGCATAGGCAATATTGGCTTCCACGCCGATCTCGGTGGCCATGCGGGCAATGATGGGCTTGCCGGTGGCATCGGCCCCATTGAACACCACACGAATGAGCCGGGAACCGGGCAGGGAGCACAGCAGACTTTCCGGATTTCCCTCCGGGAAGACCAGCCGGCGGGCGGCTTCCGATTTGGGGTGGGAGAACACTGCACTAACTTCGCCCTGCTCCACCACCTGGCCTTCCTCCAAGATGGCCACATGACGGCAGGTGGATTCCACCACGCTCATCTGATGGGTGATGATAATGACAGTGATGCTGAGTTTCTGATTGATCTCCCGGATGAGCTCCAGGATGGCATTGGTGGTCTTGGGATCGAGAGCACTGGTGGCTTCATCGCACAGCAGCACCTTGGGGTTGGTGGCCAACGCCCGCGCGATGGCGACACGCTGCTGCTGGCCGCCGGAAAGCTGGGCAGGGTAGGCCGAGGCTTTATCGCCCAGGCCCACCAGCTCCAGCAGTGACTGTGCCTTTTTGATGGCTTCGGCCTTTTTTACACCAGCCAGTTCCAGCGGGAAGCAAACATTGCGCAGGCAGTTTTTCTGCATCAGCAGGTTGAAGCCCTGAAAGATCATGGTGATGCTTTGGCGCTCGGCTCGCAGCTCTTTTTCGGTCATTTTGGTCAAGTCCTTGCCATCAATGACCACGCTGCCGGCGGTAGGGCGTTCCAGCATATTGATGCAGCGCACTAGGGTGCTTTTGCCGGCACCGCTCATGCCGATGATTCCAAAGACATCGCCATCCGGGATGGAAAGAGAAACATCTTTGAGGGCCTCCACACTGCCATCCGTTAGGGAATAGGTCTTACACAGATTTTTGATCTCGATCATACTTTTTCAATCCCCAGTTTGTTTCAATTATTTAAGGGCATCCAGAGTGGATTGCTTGCCGCCGTAGAGGCCGAGAGGCTCCACATGGACAGAGAGAACAGAAACGATGTGGGTGCCATTTTCGGCGTTGAAGTCATCGAGATAGGGGGTGTGCTGGAAGTAGTTGGCGAGAACGGTGCCATCTTCTACCACATTATTGGGGATAACGTAGTCGCTGTATTCCTGAATATCCAGGGTGATGTCCTTTGCAGCCAGGATATCCTTGGCAACAGCAAGGATCTCAGCATGAGGAGCGGGAGAAGCGGCCACAGAGATGGTCTGGCCGGCCAGAGCAGCATAATCCAGATCGGGATTGTAGCCATCGCCGGGATTTTCTACAACAGAAACAACAGAGCCATCGTACTTTTCAGCAATATAATCGGCAACCTGCTTGCTGGAAAGAGCAGCAACGAGCGCTTTTACGAGGGGTTCATTCTCATTGCCTTCCTTGACAGCCAGGATATTGGCATAAGCAGAGGAGGAATCTTCCAGGGCCAGAGCGTCCTTAGTGGGATTGAGACCGGCGGAAATGGCATAGTTGGAATTGATAACAGCGTAGTCCACATCCTGCAGAACGTTGGGCAGCTGGGCAGCCTCTACTTCGCTGAATTCAATATTCTTGGGGTTTTCTACTACATCGAGGACGGTAGCGGTGATGCCGGCGCCGTCTTTCAGTTTGATGTAGCCCTGATCCTGCAGCAGCAGCAGCGCGCGAGCTTCATTGGTGGTATCGTTGGGAACAGCAACTTTGATCTTGGTGACCTCGGTGTTGTTGTTATTGCCGCAGGCGGCGAGGGGCAGCAGCAGGCAAACGACGAGCAGAGCAGCAAGTACAGCTTTAAGAGTCTTTTTCATGGTAATTGTCCTTTCTTTTATCTTACAAGATCTTGGATTGTGGGTGAACGGGAAGGGCAGGGGAGAGAGTCACATTCGCCCCAGCAGGTGGTTCGCCCGAACCAGGTCTTCGTAATACAGGTTCATGGTAAAGTTCCTTTCGCTGGTGATAAAATAAAAACCGGGTGACTTTCCGATGAAGTCTCCCGGTTAAAAACAAATGATGGCCGCGCCCATGCATGGCGCGATGTTTTTAATCTGTGATGATGGAGCTATCGGAAAAAGTTGCATCGGAAAAAGTGCGCATACCGCACATGCGCATCATCATAGCCATCATCATAAAGCAGTTCTTTTTCATTGCAGCTTTCTCCTTTCCTCCGTAGTCACAGCGATGTTATCGCTTTAATGCACTAATATTATCACCAGAGAGGGGGGAGTGTCAATGGTATTTTTGCAACAATCGATGCAAATGAGGGAGATAAAACTGGCAAATACGACAAGAAATACCGGAGAGGCGAGTCGCTTGGCCGGTGAAAATCTTGCAAAGCGGCCGGAATATGATATACTATGGAGAACAGAAAGGGGGAAACAGTATGACCGAAGAAACCATGCTGATGCTGGTACCGGTGGCGGCTCTTGCCATTTTTGTGGTGGCGCTTTTATTTACAGTGGGGTTTAGTAAAAGCGGCAAGGTGCTGGGAAAGCACAATAAAACATTGCGAAAGATGATGGAGGAAGAGGAAGACTCCGCGGAAAAAGAGGATAACGCTTCCCCTGAGCCCAAAGAATAAATAAGGGAAAACCATGGTAGGTTTGTCTTTCGCGTTTCATCAGGGCAGGGACTGGCCCATTTGCAGAGATGATTTGTTCCCCGCTGCTCCCCCCAAAAAGAGACGCCCAGAGGAAAGGAACAGAAACCAGCGGCAACGGAGGGAAAGATAGTGTGAAAGAAAACCGTTAAGGTTGTCTTTCGCGTTTCATCAGGGCAGGGACTGGCCTATTAGCAGAAATAATATGTTCCCCACTGCTCCAATATAAAAAGGCCGCCGTTGGCGGCCTTTTTATATTGGAGCAGGCAACGGGAATCGAACCCGCCTCCGCGGCTTGGGAAGCCGCTATTCTACCGATGAACTATGCCTGCAGAATTTAATGATGGAATGCTTATCTATTTTACCTTGAAATGACGTTGCCGTCAAGCCCTTTTACGGTAAAATGTGCCGACAGCGCTTGACAAAAAATGCGGAAGGGATATGATAGGTACATTACGACATAATATTGGAGGAAACCTTATGTCCATACGGGAAGTAAAAGAGTTCTTTGCCGAGCGAGGCATGGAAAATAGAGTGCTGGAATTCGAAACTTCCAGCGCAACGGTGGAGCTGGCGGCGCAGACGGTTGGTGTGATTCCGGCCCGCATTGCCAAGACCCTCTCCTTTATGACAGCGGAGGGACCGCTGCTGGTGGTAACGGCCGGAGATGCTAAGATTGATAACCATAAGTACAAGGAGACTTTTGGCTGTAAGGCCAAGATGCTGACGCCGGAGGAAGCGGTGGAACTGATTGGCCACGCGGTAGGTGGCGTGTGCCCCTTTGCGGTGAAACCGGGGGTGAGAACCTGCCTGGATGTTTCGCTGCAGCGTTTTACTACGGTATTTCCGGCGTGTGGCAGCAGCAATAGCGCCATAGAATTGACCTGCGAGGAATTGTATGAACTTTCCGGTGCGCTGGCCTGGGTGGATGTGTGCAAGGGCTGGCAGGAGGC
The DNA here is from genome assembly GCA_003453215.1 of Oscillospiraceae bacterium. Classification (GTDB taxonomy): domain Bacteria; phylum Bacillota; class Clostridia; order Oscillospirales; family Ruminococcaceae; genus Angelakisella. The sequence continues at coordinate 4,379 of DMMB01000013.1, forward strand.
CGAATAAAAGGAAACAGAAAATGACCCGTTACAGTGTAGACTGCGACGGGTCGTTTTTATTGAAAGATATTATTTAATATCCAGTTCCGGCGGGACATCAATCTCATCTGAAACATATTTGCCGTTTTTCTTGCGCTGACGCACACATTCGGTCAAGAGGTATTCGATCTGTCCATTGACCGAGCGGAAGTCATCTTCCGCCCAGGCTGCAATGGCGGCGTACAGCTTAGGGGAGAGGCGCAGCGGCACCTGTTTTTTCTGGTTCTCGTTCATAATCAGTACAGACTGCCGGAATTAACGACCGGCTGGGCATCGTGATTGCCGCACAGTACCACCAGCAGGTTACTGACCATGGCGGCTTTACGCTCTTCATCCAGTTCCACCATGCCGCTTTGAGAAAGGCGTTCCAGCGCCATTTCCACCATGCCTACGGCGCCGTCTACGATCATTTTACGGGCATCGATGATAGCAGAAGCCTGCTGCCGCTGCAGCATGACCGCGGCGATCTCGGTGGCATAGGCCAGGTAGGTGATGCGGGCTTCGATGATCTCAATACCGGCTTCCGCCACCCGCTGCTGGATTTCATCCCGAATGCGGGAGGCAACCAGTTCGCTGGAGCCGCGCAGGCTGCCGTCATCGGCAATGCCATCGCCGGTGGTATCCACGTTGGGGGCTACATCGTAGGGATACAGCCGCACAATATTACGCAGAGCGCTATCACACTGCAGGGAAAGGAATTCTTTGTAGTTATCCACGTTAAAAACGGCCTTGGCAGTATCGGTGATGCGCCAGGTGACGGCAATGCCAATCTCTACCGGGTTGCCCAGGCAGTCATTGATTTTCTGGCGGTTGTTGCTGAGCGTCATAATCTTGAGGGAGAGCTTTTTGCCGGTGGTATCCACCTCGACAGAGGTAGTATTTTCGCCGGAAGAAGCTTTAATTCCCAAGGTTTTGACATCGCCGCTTTGGCTCAGGCGGGTTTTGGCAGCAGGGTTCACACCGGTGCAGAAGGGGTTGACATAGTAGTAGCCTTCGCCCTTCAGGGTGCCGTAGTAGTGGCCGAACAGGGTAAGCACCAGGGCCTCCTGCGGTTTGAGAATTTTGAGCCCCATCATGGGGATCCAGATAAAACAGAGAATGAGGATGCCGGGAACGATGAGGCCAATCAGATTACACATGGCACCGATGACGATCATAGCGATGGAGGCGGCCATGAGCAGCAGGAAGAGCAGAAGCATGGCCATACCGTGTTTTTTATTGGTGAGGATTTTTTCTGTCATAGAAATCACTCCTTATGTTTGATATCTTTATGATATCACTTTAATACGAAATGTCAAGGGGAAAATAAAAAGTCCCCGGTTAGGGGACTTTGGATGGGGCGAAGAAGGGAGAAAGAGTTTCGGTGCGGGGTGGGGGAGTAAGCAGGGTAGCAATGAGAGTGGCCGGGACCGATACCAGCAACGCCATCTGAATGTGGTAGATGCCAAAAGGATTTCCGAGGGCGTTCCATACAACAAAGGTGACAGAGGAAGTGACCATGGAGGTGATGGCCCCGGCTTTATTGAACCGCCGCCAGTATAGTCCCAGGAAGAATACCCAGGCAAAGGATAACCCCAAAGCGCCCCAGGCGGGATACATCAGGAAAGCGAGGTATTCGGGCGGATTGAGCCCCCAAAATACACAAATGCCGCCAATGATGGCAACGGTAGCGCGGGCGATGGAGATACGGCGGCGCTCCGAAAGGCTCAGATGAAAGGTCTTGGTGAGGATATCGTTTTCCACTGTGGAAGCACATTGGATCAGCAGGGAATCTACAGTAGACATAACGGCGGCCGATAGCCCGGCCAGTGCGATTCCTGCCAGCAGCGGCGGAAGCAGGGATTGGATCATATAGTAGACCACATTATCGGCGGTATCAATTTCCGGGAAGATGATGCGCCCATACAGTCCCAGCAGAACAATGCAGATTTCCAGCACAACCACAATGGAGACAGTGATGGTAAAGCCTTGACGAAAAGCACGACGGTTGCGGATGGAGTAAAAGCCGCGAATGTAATTGGGACCGCCCAGTGCACCGAAAAAAGTAAGCAGAATGAAGGCCGACAGGAAAGAGGGCGTAATGGGAGAGTTTTCATCCGGCCAGGAGACAAAGCCGTGGGGGAAGATCTGCTGGTACTGCAGCTGCGGCGAGGGCCCCACCCGATGGACCGAAGCGGTCAGCAGGATGATGACGCCCAGCAGGATCAAAAGGCCTTGGGCAACATCGGTATAAACAACGGCATAATAGCCGCCGAAGGAGACATACAGGAACACAATGATGCCAAAACAAATGACCGCAGCACTGTAAGAAAGCCCGGTGGTGACATTAAAAAGGATGCCAATGGCGGCAAATTGGGTTACCAGCAGCGGGACGGAAAAGGTAATGATAAGCAGCGAAGCAATGAGACGGGCGGTGCGGCTTTCAAAGCGTTTTTCCAGAAAATCCGGGACAGTGAAAAGATTGAGATCGCGGGAGCAGGTACAGAGTTTGCGCCCCAGCAGCCACCAGTAAAGAAAGGTCGCTGCGGTAACGGCGCTGGCGGCATAGATAAAGTAAATGCCCCACTGCCAGGCCTGGCTGACCCAGCCGACCAGGGCCCCGGCGCTGACCAAACTGGTGGTATATACGATTCCGGCAAAGAAGCCGTTGACCTGACGGCCTGCCACATAGTAGTCAGCGGTATTTTTGGTGCGCTGCTCTCCCAGAATGCCCAGAGCGAACATCCCGACGAAGTATACAAGTATGACAGCCTGTACAATGTAATTCATAGTGCGGGTTCCTTTCCGTCATAAACCGCCGGCCGATTCAGATACGGCGGCGAACCAAAAGCATGGCGACAAATACAGCAGCCTGGATGGCAATGGCTATCCACCAGCCGATCGGCATGGCGTTCCCTCCTTTGGCAAACAAACTACCTTTATTTTCACTTTTTGCAAGGGCTTTGTCAATAGCACAAAATCCCCACGTGTGTGGGGACTTTGCACCAATATTGAGGGGGTCAAACACCATATGGAATGGTGAGAAGATTACTTGGCTTTTACCTTGGCCGGGAAAAACTTTTCGAGTGTTTCGGCCGAGGTGGGTTTGGTGCTGTAAGTCACAATAAGGGTGACGATAATCAGCGAGATCAGGCCGATCTGGATGGGCGCAAGGCCCAGAGGGGACCAGCCGGTGGCAGAACCGATGAGGAACATACCAGCACCTGCTACCATGCCGGCGCAGACACCGGGGGCATTGAGACGTTTCCAATACAGACCGCCATAGAAGCAAAGCGCGAAGGAGAGACCCAGAATACCCCAGGCGGGATACATCAGCAGAGCCAGCATTTCGGGAGGATTGAGGCCCCAAACGATGGAAATGGCACCGATGACGAGCACAGTGATGCGTGCAACGGTCATGCGCTGTTTTTCATTAAGATTTTTATTGAAGGTGCGGACAAGAATATCATTTTCCACGGTGGAAGCGCACATCAGCAGCAGGCCATCCATGGTGGACATCATAGCGGCTGCCAGCGCTGCCAGCACCAGACCGCCCAGGACAGGAGGCAGCAGACTATCGATCATCATAAATACGGTCTGATCCGGGGAGGCCAGGTCGGGGAACAGAACCTTGCCGCACAGGCCAATGACGATGATGCAGACTTCGATAACACAGACGATACTCATAATCATGGTAAAGCCGCGTTTCTGCTCCTTCGGGCCTTTCAGGGAATAGAAGCCCTTGATGTAGTTGGGGGCACCCAGCGCTCCAAAGAAGTTGTTCATCAGTACGGCAATAAAGGCAGTGGATGTAAGCGCGCTGCCGGTGGTGGGCCAGCTGACGGCGCCAACGGGATTAGCGGCGGCGTAGGCTTCGCCCAGGTTGCCACCTACCGCAATGAGTGCGGTGATGACCAGTGCAGCGATACCGAACAGCATCAGGCCACCCTGAACAGCATCGGTGTAAACCACGGCAAAGTATCCGCCAAAGGCAACATAGACAAACACGATGACGCCGAAGAGAATAACAGCTGCTTTGTAATCGATGCCGGTGACCATATTGAGCAGCAGACCGGCCGCTTTGAACTGAGAAACCATGAGGGGGACAGTGAAGATGAGCAGGATAAGCCCGGCAATCAGGCGGGCAGTGCGGCTTTCAAAACGGGCCTCCAGAAAGTCCGGGACCGTCAGCAGATCCAACTTTTTGGAAAGGCGCATAACTTTGCCGGAAAGCAGCCGCCAGCAGATGTAGGTGGCGATGGTGACAGCGCACCCCGCAAAGATGAACCATACGCCGTAGCTGGAGGCTTGGCCGGTCCAGCCCACCAGGGCGCCGGCGCTGACCAGACTGGACATATACACCAGCGCAGTAATAACGCCGCCCAGGCCGCGGCCTGCAACATAATAGTCAGTAACAGTTTTCGATTTCCGATTGGCAATCAGTCCGATGATAGACATCGCGACAAAATAGGCAATCAGAATAATGAGAATTGTCCATTTCATTTTACATTACCTCTTCTTTTCTTCATCGTTATTAGGAATGGTTAATCATCCTCTGTGATCTTGTTCCTTCCGATTAGCATAAGAACAAAAACGAGGGCCTGTATTCCTACTGCGATCCAAAATCCGGCTGGCATAACAAAACCTCCTTTTCTAAAAGCCCCGTATGGGGCAAATTCAGACGCACCGGATGGTCTGTACCTACGATTATAGCGGGAAAAGAAGCAATAAAAAATGTTAACTTTTGTGCAGTTGATACTCTTTTTTGACGAATAAAGTGAGAATATCAGGCAGATCGACAATGAAAACAGTCGGATTTAGCACAAAGGGTGTTCTTTTCTTTCCGCAGAGGAGTAAAATGGGTGAAAACAGTCGGATTTATGGGGGAAAACGGTTCTTTTGTGGCTTTGGTGGGTGCTTTGCAATTTGATGGGAAGGAGATTATAATAAAACAAACAGAAAGAATGAGCCCCAAGAGACAGGCGGAGGACAGCGATGGAAGAAGGAAATGCAAAATCTCTGGTGAGAAAACTGTCGGTAAAAAACCGCATTACGCTGATGGTAATTCTGATATCGGTATTTCCAATCCTGATCATCAGCATTTTTTCTTATGCCAAGGCCTTTATTTCGGTTCGGCAGACAGCGCGGGCCTTTGCAGCCCAGACGTTAGTCTCGGTGGAGCGTTCCCTTACGGATCTGGCGCAGCCGGCCATGCTGCTGGATGATGGGGCAGCGGTCATTCAGACGGAAATGGTTAAATCAGAGCCGACCAGGTTGTTTCGGCAGGAGGTATGGCGCTATTTGGCCGGGGTAACGGTACTCCAGCAGGATGGAACGGTATGCAGCCACACAGGGGAAGAAATGCAGATAGCCGCAGAGTCTGGAAAATAGAGGATTGTGGAAAATGAAACGGGAGAGCAGCGGATGGCAGCGGCATGGCGCGTGACCGATGAGAACGGGAACGTCTATACAGTACAGGCGGTGTTTCTGCCGCAGATGTTTATGCGCCTGCTGAATATCTACGATACCGGGAGCTATAATCGACTGGTGCTGGTGGATCGTTCCGGCAGCCTGCTGACCGATGACGGAACACCGCTGACGGTTCTGGAAAAGGAAGTAATCCGGCAGATTGAATTTGAGACAACCGGAGAGCCAATTTGTCCCCGGGAAGAGCGCAGCAGTTTTCTGTGTTACCTTACGGTGCCGGCACTGGAAGCGACATTGGTATTTATAGCACCCTACACCGAAATGATGAAACCGCTGCAAAGCATTTTCTTTGGAACACTGTTTGGAACAATTCTGTTGCTGAATTTTTCGATGATTGTGATTGATTCCATTGATCGGCCAATGAACGCGCTGGTAAAATCCTTTGGCAACGCGGCGCGGATGAACTTTGCGGTTGTACAGTCCGATGAGAGCCAGGATGAATTGGGTATTTTAAATCAGGCTTTTAATGAGATATGCGAGGAAATGAGGGAAGCCCTGAATAAGGTGGAAAAGGAGCAAGCGGAAAAACGCCGGGCAGAGATCCGGATGCTGCAGGCCCAGATTAATCCGCACTTTCTTTTTAATACACTGGATAGCCTGCGGTTTACCTCTATGATGAACAATGTGCCGGTTGTTTCCGAGGGATTGGCAGCGCTTTCTCATTTGCTGCGCAGTTCTATTCTAAAGGATAATTCCTACACCCCGCTGCAAAGAGAGCAGCAAACGGTGGAGGATTATCTGACCTTGCAGCGGATCCGCAGCTGTGAAACGATTATATTGAAAACCGATATGACCGAGGAAGCCGCAAAGGCCAGTGTAATGCGCCTGCTGCTGCAGCCTATTGTGGAAAATGCCGTTATTCACGGGATAAAGGAAAATATTCCATTGACCATCCGGCTGAATGCCTGGGTGCAGGAGGGGACACTGAATATCATCATCACCGATGATGGAAAAGGTTTTGACCCGGAAAAAGCAGGCGAGGACGGCGTGCCAAAAAGCAGCAAGATGAGCGGCATTGGCCTGCACAATGTAAAGGACCGCCTGTACCTGGCCTATAAGGATAGACAAAGCTTTGCCATAAACAGTGTGCAGGGACAGGGGACCGAAGCGAAGATGACAATGCCCTATACCGAGTGGAAGGAGGAGAGCGATGTATAAGGCCATTTTGGTGGATGATGAGAAGATCGTTCGTCTGGCATTAAAGACCATTGTGGACTGGGCCGCGCTGGGGTATACGGTGACCGGCAGCTATAGCAGTGCCAAGACGGCCCTGCAGGAGATAGAGGATGACCCGCCGGATCTCATTATCACGGATATTAAAATGCCGGATATGGATGGTTTGCAGTTTATCCAGCGGGTACGGCAGCAGAACCGGGAGTGCGAGATTATTGTGCTTACCAATCACGAAAATTTTTCCTACGCGGTAGAGGCCATCCGCTTGGGGGTGATGGATTATGTGGTGAAAACCGATATTTCACCGGATTCCTTAACGACGCTGCTGCAAAAGGCAGCAGAACGACTGGAAGAGAAGACCCGGACGGAAGCGGCTCCCATCATGGCTATGGCGGAAGGCGATTTCCATGAGATGAGGCAAGCGGCACAGGGGCTGCCGGTGGGAGAAAATCGCTTTTCGGAGCCATATGCGATCTGTCTGGCCTTTTTGGATCGTCCGGAAAATAAAAATAGGCGAAATGATCTGGGATTCTATAACCTTCTATGCGAAAAGCTGGGCCGACCGGCCGCTACATTGATCCAGCTGGGGCCGGATCAGACAGCGATTGTGCTGATGCCGGGCGAATTGGAGTCACTCGAGCGGGAAGCTCCGGCATTTTGCCACCGGATCAGCGGCTTTTGCCGGGCCTACCTGAACCGACCATGCGGCTTCCTTCTCTCGGAGCAATTTGCGGAGAGCGGGGGATTTTTGCGGGAGCTGGAGCGCTGCCGCAATGCAATCCCCTATGTGGTTTTTCATGGAACGGGCCGTCTGACCCGCGCGGCGGCGCTGCGGCAGCTTTCCCCGGAGGAAGTGCCGGTGCAGATGATTTGCCGACAGCTGAGCGATCGACTGGAAAAGAAGGATTATGCCGGTGCACAGGAGCTGTTTTCCGCCTTTGGGCGAGGGAAAGAACTGCGGGCGGCCGCCCCGGGCCCGGCGGCGCGCGCTATGCAAAGTCTGGGCTTGACGGCACTGCTGGATTGCTCCGCATACCTGGGGGAGGAAGAACGCAAAGCCCTGTGGGAGCAGCTAAGACGCTGCCGCAGCGTAGATGACTATGAGGCACACCTTGGCTTGGTGATCCAACAGATGGAACGCTTTGAACGGAAAAAGGCGGCGCTGCTGTGCAAAAAGGAAATGGCGCAGATTGTACAGTATATCGAAGAAAACCTTTCCCAGCACATTTCCCTGGAAATGATAAGTGAAACGGTACATATGACCGAAAACTATGTCAGCAGGCTTTTTAAGAGCGAAAGCGGCATGAATGTCGTAGGCTATATCAATATGGAAAAGATGGAGCAGGCCCGCAGAATTCTTTCCCGGCCGGAAAGTACGGTGCGCATGGTGGCGGGGGAACTGGGGTATTACGAATCCAGCTATTTTATTAAGTTATTCCGTAAAACATACGGGATAGGCCCCGGGGAGTATAAAAAGTTTGCCGAGGATCGGCAGACGTCCTCTCTGCTGAAAACAGAAGAATAAAAAAAGAGCGAAGCCCGGTGCGGACTTCGCTCTTTTGATTAATTTATAGATATAGCTGCGGTTGGTTCAGGTAATGGAATCTTCCATCAGTCCAAAGCCGGCTACTTCGCTGACGGGTAGCGAGAACAGGATGGCGCCGGCTTCACTATCGGGGCCGGCCTGGTGCAGGATCGACTGCATGATAGCGGCTTTGCGATCGCTCTGTGCGACCATCAGGATGACTTCTTTTTCGGCGGCGATGGAAACGTTGTAGAACTTTTGGGGATTCTGACTGCCGGTTCCTTTGCCGTGTAATACGGTACCGCCGGTAGCGCCTGCTGCGCGGGCGGCATTCATCACCTGGTCGGTGCGGCCCTCATTGGCCACAATGACAATCAATTCATATTTATCGTTCAATTCTGGTGTATAACGGGCGGGTTGCTGCTCGCCATTATTGAGATACGCCAAGGTTTTTCCTCCTCCCACGCTTTTGATTGGGACAGCGACGACAATGCCGTGACCCGGAATACCAATATAAAGTTGCTGGCGCATTTCCCGGATAAACTGCTTTGTTTTTTCGGGATTTGCTACGGTCATAATAATTCGTTTTTCGGTGGATTCAATTCCCAAAAGATCCAGCATACTTTTGGCCGCGGTGCCATGCCCCAGCATGGTAACGGTCTGCGGCAGATCCATCGCGGCGGAGATATCGCAGACGCGCTCCATCACACCGGGATTGACAACCGAGATCAGATAATTCATACCGGGTTTACCTCCCACAGTTCGATAATCTCATCATCTCCATAATGCTCACGAACCGCCTCAGGTTCAGTACGGCGGCTGTAAATAAAGCCAACCATCTGGATGGAGATCAAAGGCATCATGGCCACCATAGCCACCACACCAAAGGCATCAATCAATGGATTTCCGCCCACCACCGTAGAAGCGCCAATCATAAACTGCAGCATAAAGGTGGCGGTCATAGGGCCGGAGGCTACCCCACCGGAGTCAAACGCAATGGAGGTGTAAAGATCGGGGACAAAGAACGAAAGTCCCAGGGCGATGGCATAGCCGGGAACGAGGAACCACATGATGGAGATGCCGGTAAGCACCCGCAGCATGGAAAAGCCCATGGCCAGCGCAATCGCGATGGAAAGACTCCGCTTGATGGCGCTGCCGGGAATGGTGCCAGCACTGACCTCCTCGATTTGGTGTTCCAGAACCGCCACGGCAGGTTCTGCCGAGATGATAAACCAACCCAGCAGCATGGAAAGGGGAATCAGTAGCCAACGAGTCCAGCCGCCGGCCAGTTCCGCACCAAGAACTTCTCCCAAGGCGGAAAAGCCAACGTTAACGCCTGTGAGGAACAGAACCAGTCCAATATATGTATACAGAATACCGATGACGATTTTGGCCAAATTGCGGCGGGGCATATGCAGGGTAAGAAACTGGAATGCGAAAAAGATAACTGCAATGGGCAGCAGTGCAACGGCCATTTCGCCCATGTATTGGGGTAAATCGTGCAGGTAGGCGGCGCCGATGGCCGAGGTGTTGGCAAAGGAGGAAGTGGTAATTTCCAGGGAACCACTGCTTTCGGTATAGAAAAAGCTGAGGATAAGTACAGCCAGAATAGGCCCAATGGAACAAAGGGACACCAGACCAAAACTGTCGGCTTCGGCCCGGGCGTCACTTCGGATATAAGAAACACCGACGCCGAGCGCCAGGATGAAAGGCACCGTCATAGGGCCGGTGGTCACACCGCCGGAATCAAATGCCACACTGAGGAAATCCGGCGCAGCAAAGGAAGCCAAAATGAACACAATGCCGTAAAAGGCAATGAGTAGCCAGCGCAGCTTTACGCCGGTGACAATGCGTAGCATACACACCGAAAGGAAGAAACCGACGCCAATGCCAACGGTGACCAGAAGCACTGTATTATTGATGTGGGGAACCGTTTCGGCCAGTACCTGCAGGTCAGGTTCTGCAATGGTGACGGCAAAGCCCAGCATAAAGCTGACGATGAGGATAAGCGGCAGATTACGGGTTTTGGTCAGTGCCGTACCGATGCGGTTGCCGATGGGGGTCATGGAAGCTTCCGCACCCAGGGAGAAGAGCCCCATGCCTACGATCACAAAAAGCGTGCCGATCAAAAAGCAGAGCAGCAGATCGGTGCCGACAGGGGCGATGGTGAGACACAACAGCAGTACAATGACCACAATAGGCAGTACCGATATGGCCGATTCTCGTATTTTTTCGATAATTTTTACCTGGTTTGCGGTAAGCGCCGCATTGTTTTTTCTTTTGTGTTTCAGTGCACTCGCTCCTTTCTTGGTTCGGTGGGGCATTTTTTAGTAGTTTATGCTGCAGCACTGCAACACTTTACTATATTAATAATATACTATAGAAACGGGTGATTTGGCAAACAGGATAGGGGAATTTTTACAAAAAATTAACGGGACAAAGGGGACAATGTGTTGCGCCAAATAGATGCAAACAATTTGAAGATAGCAAAGAGCCCGCTCCGGAGAATGGAGCGGGCTTTTGCAAGAAAAAAGTACGGCGCTCTAACCTACATCATCAGCACCGGCCTGGTTTGCCAGACCGGCATGTTCGATGGCAGCTACATCGGCCTGCTTGGCTGTGAGATGAAGTTCACCAATCCCGTACGCTTCCAGGATACGATTTCCTGCGTGATGACGCCGGTGGAAAAACGCCTGAGCAGGAAGCCCGGCCGCGGGATCATCCGCTTCCATGTCGAGACCATCAACCAGAAAAACGAGGTCGTAGCGGATCAGTACTGGACCATTCTGATGGCCACCGACCGTGAGCACATGGAATGATCTCCTATTGTTTGCTTCCTCTGGAATAGATAATAAGCGGCAGAGTGTCGGCGAAGGGCCGGCACTTTGCCGCCTTTTAGTGCAAAATCAACAGAATGTCTTGCCGTATGTAAAAACGGGTGAAAAAACGGCTCAAATGCAAGTTTTATTATTAACAAACAAATGAAAAGAATTCCATTCTGAAAAAGTATAAAGAATTTGCAAATTTTTCTTTACTCCATCTCCCTTTTGCTATATAATTATAGAAACATTGTCATAAAAAAGGAGGGGAAAGCGGTGCCGCAGGATACCATAGCCAAAGTACTGCAGACCGAAGAAGAGATGAAACGCCGCCGGGAACAAACGGCAGCGGAGTGCAGGCAAAAGCTGCTGCAGGCCCAGCGCAGTGCCCAGCGGATCCGGGAAAAGGCCCGTGCCGACGCGGAAGCCGAGGTGCGGGAGATGATGTCGCAGGCAGAGCGGCAGGCGGCGCAAAGCACCTATGAGGCGCTGGAGCGCGCCTCGGTGGAATGGGAAAAGAAAAAAGAGGAAGCCCGGCAGAGAATCCCGCAGGCTGCCGGATGGATCGTGGAAAAGGTTGTGAATCGCTGATGGCTATTGTAGCAATGCGACACCTGCGCCTGATCGGGCTGCAGAGTGAGCGAGAAGAGATACTGCAAAAACTGCAGCATCTGGGTTGCCTGGAAGTCATCGAACCGGTGCTGGAAGAGGATGATCCTCTGTTGCAGCAGCTGCACGTGCCGGTGGTGCCGGTGCTGGGAAAGGCCCGGGAACAGTTTACCGCGGCGGAACAGGCCCTGCAGACGCTGGGACAATACGCGCCAAAGCAAAAGCAGGGTCTTGCCCCGCAGCCGGAGATCACTGAACGGCAACTGACGGATCCGCAGGAAATTGAACAGTGCAAAAACACGGCGCGCCGGCTCAATGAAATGCGGCAGCGGATTCAGATTCTGCAAGCCCATAGGGAAAAGCTGACGGCGGAGTATCATCTGCTGCAGCCGTGGAGCGCCCTGGAGATGCCGCTGCAGTACAGCTCGACCGAGCAGGTACTTATCCAGTTGGGAACGCTGCCGGCAGCGATCTCCATACAGCAGGCGCAGGATGCCCTGCGGCAAAACGGAGAGCTGTACGAACTGCGGGAGGTCTCTGCCGACCGGGAGCGCCGCTATTGTATCCTGGCGGCGCACGCCTCGGAAGCGGAAGCGCACCTCGCGGAGCTGAAATCCCTGGGATGGTCTCGGATATCGTTGGGACAGTTTAGGGGAACGGCTGCCGAGAATCTGGCGGCAATACAAAAGGAACAGCAAACGGCAGAACAGGAGATTGCCAAACTGGAAAACAGTATCGCCCAAAGCGTCTCCCAAAAGCCGGAGCTGCAGCAGCTTTCCGATGCCGCCCGGATCGATATTGACCGTGCCGAAGCACAGGAACGGATGCTGGATACCGCATCGGCTTTCCTGTTGGAAGGGTGGTTCCCGGCGGAAAACACCAAGGAGCTGGAGATGCTGCTGGAGGGCTGCACCTGTGCCTGGCAGATGACCGACCCGGCGCCGGAGGACTACCCGCGGGTACCGGTCCTGCTGAAAAACAATTGGTTTACCCGTTCTTTGAATATGGTCACTGAGATGTACTCGCTGCCGGCGTACGGCACGCTGGACCCCAATCCGCTGATGGCGCCGTTCTTTATCCTGTTTTACGGCATTATGATGGCGGATATGGGGTACGGGCTTGTGATGATGATCGCCTCCCTGCTGGTGCTCAAAAAGAAGAAGCCGACCGGCGGGACCCACAATTTCTTTGCTTTGCTGGGCTTCTGCGGCGTTACGACCTTCCTGATGGGCGCACTCACTGGCGGGTTCTTTGGGGATTTCATCCCCCAGCTGGTCAAGCTGATCAACCCGGAAAGCACCTTCGTCTGGTTCTGGCCCACACTGTTCACCCCCATCAATGATATCCTTGTCATTATGATCGGTTCTTTGGCATTGGGCGTGGTGCAGATCCTGGTTGGAATGGTCATCGGCTTTTTGTACAAGGTAAAGCACGGGGAAGGCATGAGCGCTCTGTGCGAGGAGGTTGCCTGGTGGGCGATTATCGGCTGCGGCATTGCGGCGGTTGCCACCGGGAACAAGCTCTTCCTGTGGATCCTGCTTGCGGTGCTGGTGCTGACGCAGGGCTACGGCAAAAAGGGGATCGGCGGCAAGATCGCCGGCATTGGCGGTTCCGTCTATAACCATATCACCGGCTACTTTGGGGATATCCTCTCCTATGTGCGCCTAATGGCGCTGATGCTGGCCGGCGCGGTCATTGCCCAGGTGTTTAATACACTGGCGGCCATTCCCGGCAACATCATTATTTTCATTGTTATTTCGCTGGCGGGCAACGCGCTCAACTTTGCCCTTAATCTGCTGGGCTGCTACGTACACGATATGCGCCTGCAGTGCCTGGAATTTTTCAAGTATTTCTATCGGGACGGAGGGCGTGCTTTCCATCCTGTTGCGGCAGAACCCAAATATTATAGAATAGCAGAACAGTAAAAAGGAGCGTATTGAAATGAGTTTTTTGGAATCTTTTGGCGGTTTGGCGCTGGCCCTGCTGGGCGGCGGTTTGGCAGCGGGACTTAGCTGCGTCGGTTCGGCCAAGGGGACCGGCTACGCCGGTGAAGCCGGCGCCGGTCTGCTGTGCGAAGATCCCGGCAAGTTCGGTAAGGTGATGATTCTGCAGGTGCTGCCCGGTACGCAGGGCCTGTACGGCACCGTGGTATGGTTCTTCTCCATCTACTGCATCGGGCTGCTGGGCGGCGTTCCCGCCATCGATGTTACCACCGGCCTGCAGTGCTTCGTGGCCTGTATGCCGATGGCGCTGGGCGGGCTGTTTTCCGCTATCGCGCAGGGCCGTGTAGCGGCGTCCTCCATCAATATTCTGGCCAAAAAACCGGCGGACTGGTCCAAGGGTCTGGTACTGTGCGGCATCGTGGAGTTTTATGCGATCCTTTCGCTGCTGGCTTCGATGGTTATGCTGTACTTCCTGTTCCTGGCGTAAGCCGCACCCGAAAAAGGAGCTGCTATGGAAGGTATTGAGAAGATTACCGCCCGGATCATAGAGGATGCCGAGCGGGAGATCGCTGCAATGCAGCAGGAGACCGAGGAAGAGGTGAACACCCTTCTGGCACAGGCGCAGACCGAAGCGGAGCAGGAAAGCATGGAGCTGCTGGTCCGCGGTCGCCGCGCGGCGGAAGAGCGCCGGGAGCGCCTTTCCTCCTCGGCGGATATGGAATGCCGCAAACTGGAGCTGGCGGCCAAGCAGGAACTGCTGCAGCAAAGCTTTGATGCGGCGCTGGAGGAACTTTGTGCGCTTCCGCAGGAGCGGTATATCACCTTACTGTCCACTCTGGCGGTGGAAGCCTCCTCCAGCGGCCGGGAGCGTATGATCCTTTCCGTAAGAGACGCCGACAGACTTGGGGAGGAAATAGTAAAAGCGGCCAACGCCGCGCTGCAAAGGGCCGGCAGGCGGGGGGAACTGACCCTGTCTCAGGAAACGCGCCCTATCCCGGGGGGCTTTATTCTGGCGGAGGGCGATGTGGAACTTAACTGCGCCTTTGATACGCTGGTTCGGCTGCAGCGGGAAAAGCTGGAGAAAGAGGTCGCTGCAGCCGAACCAGCGTATC
>DMMB01000051.1 GCA_003453215.1 Oscillospiraceae bacterium
CTGGAGTGCCTGCAGCAGCCGCTGTTCCTGGAATATCGTAAGGGCCAGCCCTTCAATGGCAACCACCTGCGGCCCTGCCCCATGCTGGAAAACCCCGACCTGCTGCCGGAAATGGTGAAGCGCAGCGGTGCTCATTCCACCGACCTGGAGGCACCGGAAAGCGCCGAGCACCTGTGCGAGAAGTGCGAGGCTTATGCCGCCTGCTGGCAGCCCACCGCCGAAAAGCTGTGGGACGAGGAGCATCCGCAGGAAGCAAAATAAACCGCGGCAGTGGTTTTGAATTAGAATTTTAAAAGACCTGCCGATAAAAAGCGTAAAAAGGGAACCCATGGGGGTTCCCTTTTCGCTTTTTATAAAGCCCGGTGGAGTACGGTTCATTCGGATTTTTACCGTCCAAAGGGGGCTGCCTGCCGCAGCGCTTCGGCAAACGGCTGCAGCGCCGGATTGGCGGTATCGGCGCGCCAGGCGGCAATGACCTCCTCTTTTTCGGCGCGGCCGGTTAGGGGGATAAATACCAGGTTTTCCGCCGGGAAAAATTTTCGTGCGGAATAATCCGGCAGAATGGAGACCCCCTCTTCAGCGGCCACCATCATCAGGATGCTTTCAATATCGGAGGAACAAAACAGAATATTGGGGCGATAGCCGGCCTCCTTGTACAGGTTCATAAAGAAGGCATCGCCATAGGAATCCAGCGTTTCGGCCGGGGACATATAGATAATCGGCTCCCCACGCAGCTCCCGGCGGGTGAGGCGTACCCGCTGGGCCAGCGGGTGGCCAGCGTACAGCGCTGCAACCAGTCCCACTTCTTCGGCCAATAGCCAATCCACCCGTTCATCCTGTTTGAGGTTGGTGCTATCCCAGGTCAGGATAAGATCGAACTGATTGTTAAGCAGGCCGGCAGCCAACTGATCGGTGGTGCCGCGATAAAAGGTAATGAGCAGATTGGTGTGCTGCTGATGAAACTGCCGCAAAAAATCGGTAAAGCCGCTTTGCTCGTAGCCCTTCAGGTAGCCGATGCGCAGATTGCCGGTCAGCCCAGTGGCCGCCCCATGGGCCCGGTCGATGGCATGATCCATGCGTTCCAATATGGCTTTGGCTTCGGTTAAAAAGGCCTTGCCGGCCGGAGTAAGCGAAACCGGCCGGGTGCTGCGATCAAAAAGCGGGCAGCCCAGCATTTCCTCCAATAGATGAATTTGCTGGGTAACCGCCGTTTGAGAGATAAAAAACTGATCGGCGGCTTTGGTAAAACTGCGGCTTTCCGCCGCCGCAACAAAGTAACGCAGTTGATTGCGGTTCATAGGCCCTCCAGGAATTGCATCATAACTTTTTCTTATATTATAATGTCGAAATGAGCCTTGTCAAGCCTTCTGCTTTGCCCTATAATAAGAATACTTTTTGAAATGTGTGGAAATGAGGAGTATTTTATGCAAAGAGAGAATTTCCGTTCCCGATTGGGCTTTTTGCTGGTCAGCGCAGGCTGTGCCATCGGCATCGGCAATGTGTGGCGCTTCCCCTATGTGACCGGGCAGTACGGCGGCGGGTACTTTGTGCTGTTTTATCTCATCTGCCTGGTTATTATGGGTATTCCGGTGATGACCATGGAACTGGCGGTGGGCCGCGCCAGCCGCAAGAGCGCGGTACAGGCCTATCAAACACTGGAAAAGCCGGGCCAGAAGTGGCACATTCACGGCTGGTTCTGCATGATAGGCTGCTGCCTGCTGATGATGTACTACACGACGGTAACCGGCTGGATGGTAGACTATTTCTATAAATTCCTGACGGGCGCTTTTTCGGTGGGAATGAGCACCGAAGAAGTGAGCGGTGTCTTTGGCCAGATGCTTTCTTCCCCCGGGGAAATGACGATTTTTATGGTCATTGTTGTTATTGTGGGCTTTTTGGTTTGCAGCTTTGGCGTACAGAAAGGACTGGAGCGCATTACCAAGGTGATGATGCTTGCCCTGCTGGCGCTCATTCTGGTGCTGGCGGTCCACAGCCTGCTGCTGCCCGGGGCGGCAGAGGGCATGAAGTTCTACCTGCTGCCTTCGGCCGAGAGCATCCGCACAAACGGCCTGGGGGATACCATTACCGCCGCGATGAACCAGGCGTTCTTTACCCTTAGCCTGGGCATTGCTGCTATGGAGATCTTTGGCAGCTATATGAGCCGGGAACACACCCTGGCTGGTGAGGCGACCCGAATTTGTGCACTGGATACCTTTGTGGCGCTGATGGCCGGCGTCATCATTTTCCCGGCCTGCTTCTCCTACGGCATTCAGCCCGATGATGGTTCTTCGCTGATCTTTAAGACGCTGCCCAATGTATTTGTAAATATGGAGGGCGGCCGCCTGTGGGGAACGCTGTTCTTCCTGTTCATGACCTTTGCCAGTTTTTCCACCGTACTGGCTGTGTTCGAAAATCTGCTGGCATTTGCAGTGGATACCTTCGGTATCAGCCGCAAGAAGGCTTCGCTTATCGGCTGTCTGGCCATTCTGGTGCTCAGTATGCCCTGTGTCCTTGGTTTCAATCTTTGGGGCAATCTGCAGCTGATTGGCGGCCGCGGGGTGCTGGATACCGAAGATTTCCTGGTAAGCAATCTGCTGCTGCCCATCGGTTCTCTGGTTTACCTGCTGTTCTGTGTCAGCCGTTGGGGCTGGGGCTTTGATAATTACCTGGCGGAGGCCAATGCCGGCACCGGCCCTAAGCTGCCCCGCTGGCTGCGTCCCTATTTCCGCTATGTATTGCCGCTGCTTATCGTCATTATTTTGGTGCAGGGGCTTCTCTAAAATCCATTTGGTCGATAAAGAGCCGTCCGGGAATCGGGCGGCTCTTTTGCCGGAAAAAGCCAAAACTGCGGCGCTTGTTCCATATAAACAGACAATTTGTCCCTGTCCGATGGGGAATGAATGGATTTTGGATAGAATAATAGCAAAATGCCTTCTGTCTTGCGGAATTTCTTCGATTGCCCGCCTTTAGGGAGTATGCTAAAATAATACAGATGGAAGATGGGGAAGAACGACTGGGCAAATGTCAGCTCCCCGGAACCTTATAAGGGGCATCGCTTTTGCGCAGCGGGGCCCCTTTAAAAAATCCATTTCCTTGAGGAACTGGTAAATGGATTTGGGAGAAAACATTAGAGTGCGAAAACGGCAGAAATTTTCCTTGCGGGGAACTTTCTGCCGTTTTTGCTTTTGCAGTATCTATGTGGGGATACCAAAAGGAGCGACTGTCCACGGACAGCCGCTCTTTTCGCTTGTTTTTGATTATTCTCCATCGGGAGGATCGGGGATGTCACCTTCCGCCAGACGGTAGCCAACCCCGACTTCGGTAAAGAGGTAACGGGGTTCTTCCGGGTTTGGTTCCAGCTTGCGGCGGAGATTGGCCATATGAACCCGCAGCAGCTTGTTATCCCGCGGATTGGCCGCCGGGCCCCACAGCTCCCGCAGCATTTGCTGATAGGTGAGCACTCGCCCGGCATAACGGCCCAGCAGCGCCAGGATTTTAAATTCGCTGGGGGTCAGGCCGGCATCTTCTCCATTCAGGTAGGCGCGGTGTTTATTGTAATCAATGGTCAAATCGCCTACCACATACTGGCCTTCGGTCAGTTCCTCGCCGCCGCAGGCTTTGCGGGTGGTGTGGCGCAGGGCAGTGCGAATTCGCGCCAGCAGTTCCACCGTACCAAAGGGTTTGGTCAGGTAGTCATCGGCGCCCAGATCCAAAGCGCCGGCTTTGTCCTCTTCGGTCATGCGGGCGGAAACCACAATGATGGGAACGCTGCTCCACTTGCGGATGCTCTGAATAATGCTGATGCCATCCATATCCGGAAGTCCCAGATCCAAAAGAACGCAATCGGGGCAGTGGGAGGCGATGAGGGCCAGCGCCGAACGGCCATCGCCTACGGCAACGGTATCGTAACCCGCAGCGGCCAGGGTACTTTGCAGGTACCGGCAGATGCCGGCATCGTCTTCTACAATCATGATTTTATCACAGTGTTTCATGCTTCGGCCTCCTCATCTTCTTTCCCGGCCGGCAGCCACAGGCATACCCTGGCGCCTCCCTCCGGGCAGTTTTCGGCAGTCATACGGCCGCCGTGTGCTTTTATAATCGCGCTGCAGAGCGTTAAACCCAGTCCCAGTCCGCGCCGTCCATCGGCGCAGGAACGCGGCTGCGGCAGCAATTTTCGGTCGAAAAGCTGCGGCAGCAGTTCCGGGGGAAACCCGGCGCCGTTATCTTCCACCGCGATCATAATCTGTTCCTCCTGCCGGGTAATTTCGACCCGGATAGCAGTGGCGCCTTCGGCATGGTTTACGGCGTTTTCCAGCAAATTCAGGATGACCTGTTCCATCAGGGTAGCATCCATAGGGGCGGTCAGGATTTCCCGGGGCCGGATCACGGTAACGGGCAGGGCATTGGGATTGCGGCGCAGCTTCATTACCGCGCTATCAACGATTTCCTCCACCACTTCATCGTTGCAGTGCAGGCTTACCCGTTCCCCGGCCATGCGGGTGACGGAAAGCATATTTTCGGTAATGCGGGTCAGCCAGCGGGTCTCCCGGCGAATTTGCTGCAGCAGGGAACGGCGCTCCTCTTCGGAAAGATCGGGCTGTTCCAGAAGTAGACTGTTGGCGCCCTCAATAGAGGCCAGCGGGGTACGCAGATCGTGGGAGAGTGCCCGCAGCAAATCGGCCCGCAGCTTTTCACTTTCAATTTCGTAGCGCAGCCGTTCACTTTGTTTTACGCGGGTGGTAAGGGTACTGATGACCACCGAAACCACCAGCATTACCATAAAGGTGAGCGGATAGCCCGCGATGCTCATATCAAAACTCCAAAACGGGTAGGTGAACATATAGTTGACGCAGAACACCCCGATGACGGAGGATGCTACCCCCCAGGCGTAACCATCGGTTACCAGAGCCACAAGGGCAACCGCCAGTACAAAGATGAGAACCGCAAAGGGATTGTTATCATTGTGCGCCTGTGAGAGTATGATGCAGATGACAATAGCGGCACCCAAAAGCAGCAGGGTCCACAGCAGATCGTGCCAGAATGTTTTTTTCTGTTCCATTGTATGGGGTTCACCTCTTTTTTTTAGCACAAGCCTATTATAGCATATGCGGCAGAGACAACAAAATTAATAATTCGCTAATGTTCGCGGAGGAAGGGAATCTTTCCGAAAAATTAGCGATGGAGAACCGTATAATGGAGCAAAAGAAAAAACCGAAAGGTTTTGTATCAGGAGGATTATATTATGCATACCAAAGCGTATCTGGAAGCCCGCAAAGAGTTTGTCAACTGCATTGTACTCAGCCCCATCTGTATTTTTGTTTCGCTGATTATTGCCTTTACCGAATGGCTGCCCATTATGCGTGCAGAGAAAAATAAGGTAGAAGCGTAAAGCACCACATAGAAAAAACGGCGCAGTTTCTGGTGGCTGCGTCGTTTTTTCATGGTTAAATAAAGGGAAAATGTTTCATGAAACAATAAATCCCCGCCTTAGGACGGGGATTTATCCCTTTTAAGGGGTTATTCGGCTCGGGGCATATGGTTATCCAGGTAGTCAATGATATCCCGGAACAGCTCTTCTTTCAGCGATTCATTGTGCACTTCATGCCGGGCCCCATGGTACAGGGTAATGGTGACATCCTTTAGTCCCTGCGCCTTCAGACCCTCGTATACCTCGGTGACGCCCTTGCCGTTATTGCCTACGGCATCCTCATCGCCGGCGTACAGCCACACAGGCAGATCCTTAGGAATAGCAGCATACCATTCTGGCCGGTTGCAGCGGTCGACCAGTTCCAACAGTTCGCCGTAGCCGCTATTGGTAAAAATGAAGCTGCACCAGGGATCTTTGATATACTTGCGGCAGACTTCTTCATCGTGGCAGATCCAATCTACCATGGTTTTCTGTTCGGTTTGCTTATTATTGTTGCCGGTGGTAAGCATATACAGCAGCTTGGAAGTTCCCTTTTTGCCGCCGAACAAAGAAACCAGAGCAACCAGTGCCTTGCCCGGGCCGGCGGCGGGATTTCGGCCTGCCGTACCGCTGATGAGCAGTGCCTGCAGATTTTTTCCATAGCGGGCAGCATACAGCCGCGCGACAAAGGAACCCATGCTGTGCCCCAGCAGGAAGTAGGGGAGACCGGCAAAGTGCGCACTGACGGCCTTGCGCTCCACTTCCTGATCTTCTACCAGGGTGTTCCAGGCGCCTTTTTCGCCAAAGTAGCCCAGCATTTCATTGTTCAGCTTGGCGGTGGAGCCATGCCCCAGATGATCGATGCCGCAGACAGCATAGCCGGCATCGGTCAGGTGCTGTGCCAGTTCTTCATACCGCAGGATATATTCGCACATTCCGTGGCAGATCTGTACCACAGCGCGCGGCTGTCCTTCCGGCAAAAACAGAAAACCCGAAAGTTTGCTTTTGCCATCGCTGGAATTCAGGGTAAAGGTTTTTTTCTCCATACCTATTGTTTGTCCTCCTCTGTTTTATTGCGGCGCTTACGCCAGCGCCCGATCCACAGCCGTTACCTCCTGCACTTCACCGGCGGTATCTACTGTGTAGAAGTTCAGGTACTCAAAGCGGGTCCACAACCGGGGCAGCAGATCGCTGCCGCCGCCGGGCATACCGGTCACTACGTAGTGGGGCAGCCCTTCCGCCAGCAGCCCTACCAGGCTGCGCTCGGGGTCTTCGCTGTAATGGACTGCCATGCGGGCGCCGGCATCACGGCTTACCTGGTACAGATGCTCTATGGCTTCGGGGTCCGGCACACTGCCAAATCGTGCAATATTCTGCACCTCCAGTACACAGCCAAAGGTATCGGCCAGACGTCGTCCGGCCCGGATCAGACGGTCACAGCTGAGCTGATCGGTTACCAGCACCAGTACGGTGGGATGCAGCTTTTGCGGCTTGCGGGAAGTCACCAAATCCGTCAACACTCCTTTGTGGTATTTTATCCGCTACCATTATAACAAATCCGACGGAAAAAAGAAACGAAAGTATAAAAACTTCACGAAATGTTTGCAAATGATAGGACCATGTTTCTGCAAGCGAAAATCCCATCCCCGGCAGCCAAAAGAAGCGGCCGGAAATATCGATAAAAAGTTGACGAACGGCCGAAAAAGCAGTATCATAGAAGAAAAGCGGCGCACCGGTATTCCCGCGCCGCAGCACACTATGAGGAGAGCGAACAATGAACGAGAAAACGGTTTCCATTTCGGTGATCCGGCGCCTGCCGCGGTACTACCGCTACCTGGGAATGCTGCTGCACAGTGGGGTAACACGCATTTCTTCCAAAGAGCTGGCCGCGCAGATGAAGGTCACCGCCAGTCAGATTCGCCAGGACCTGAACTGCTTTGGCGGATTTGGTCAGCAGGGCTACGGCTATAATGTGGAATTGCTGTATAAAGAGATCGGCGTAATTTTGGGCGTGGAGAAAAAGGTTCCGGCTATTTTGGTTGGCTGCGGAACCCGTGGCCAAAGCCTGGTGCGGGAGGAAGAATTTTTCCGGGAGCGCGGCTTTGAATTGATCGGCGCCTTTGATAAAGCGGCCGAGAAGATTGGCCAGGTGCTTCCCAATGGACTGACGGTGCTGGATATTGCTGAACTGCCGGCATTTTGCCACCAGTATGGGCCGTATATGGCGGTGGTTTGTATCCCCCGCGATGCGGCCGAGGAGATGGCGGACATTCTGGTGGAATGCGGCATTCGATCTTTCTGGAACTTTTCCAGCTATGATTTCCGGCTGAAGTATGAGAATCTGCCTTCGGTAAACGTTCACCTGGGGGATAGTCTGCTGACATTATCCTACCTGGTAAACCATCCCAAGGGTGAACCGCAGGAAGAGTAAGCGTACATAGAAAAACTCCCCGTAAGGGGAGCTTTTTTCTTGCATTTTTTGCGGCATTTGATGATGCTTTTATCAGCATTCTTGATAGGTAAGAAAAAAGTGCGTTATTTTGTGGGTTATTTGGCAAAAAGAAAAAAGCCCAGTTTCTACTTGAAACTGGGCTCAGCCTGTAGAAAAAGCCCGT
>DMMB01000041.1:0-9525 GCA_003453215.1 Oscillospiraceae bacterium
AGCGCCGGGGCGGGCGCAGCCCGTCACAGCCATCGGGACGATGGCTGCCCTGCGGGGCGGCCGGGCACCCGGTGGAAGCAGGGAATAGATGAGAATCCCCGGCTTTTGGCGAAAACCAAAGCAGGGAGAACACCGGCCCATGGTACAAAGTGCGGGTGGGAAGCAAAAAGAGGCTTGCCAAGTGGACGGCGAGTGGGTATAATAAACGGATAGAAACACACAGAAAGAAGGAAGATTCTGATGCTGGATATTAAGGTGATAAGACAGGACCCGGAGCGGGTAAAGGCTGCGATGAAGAGCCGCAACAAGGACATGGATAAGGAGATCGACGAGATCCTGGAAATCGATGTAGAGCGGCGCGCCATTAATGCGGCAGTGGATAACATGAAGGCCGAGCAGAATCGGGTTTCCAAGCTGATTCCGCAGTATAAAAAAGAGGGCAAAGATGTAGCCCCCATTCTGGCGGAGATGAAGGAGCTTTCCAATAAGATTACCGAAGACGGCGCCAAGCTGGCCGAACTGGAGGAAAAGCAGGATATTATTATCCACGCCATTCCCAATATTCCCAATGAGAGCGTGCCGATTGGCAAAGATGACACCGAAAATGTGGAGCTGCGCCGCTGGGGCGAGCCGACGCACTTTGACTATGAGCCGCTGGCTCACTGGGATCTGGGCGCCGACCTGGGCATTCTGGACCCTGAAACTGCCGCGAAAGTAACCGGCAAGCGGTTCCACTTCTACCGGGGACTGGGCTGCCGGCTGGAGCGCAGCATCATTGCGTTCTTTATGGATACCCACAGCGCCCACGGCTATACCGAGATTTTCCCGCCCTTTATTGCCAATAAGGACAGCATGACCGGCACCGGGCAACTGCCCAAATTTGCGGAAGATATGTACAAGCTGGAGGGGCTGGATTACTACCTGATCCCCACTGCTGAGGTACCGGTGACCAATATGTACCGCGGCGATATTCTGGATGGCAGCAAGCTGCCGATGAGCTTCTGTGCGTACTCCGCCTGCTTCCGCGGCGAGGCAGGCAGCGCCGGCCGGGATACCCGCGGCCTGATCCGGCAGCACGAGTTTAACAAAGTGGAACTGGTGAAATTTACCAAGCCCGAGGAAAGCTATGCCGAGCTGGAAAAGCTGACCCACGATGCGGAGCGCGTACTGCAGCTGCTGGGCCTGCCCTACCGCGTGGTGGTGCTTTCCACCGGCGACCTGGGCTTCAGCAGTGCCAAGACCTATGATATTGAGGTGTGGATGCCCAGCTACGGCCGCTATGTGGAGATTTCCTCCTGCAGCGATTTTGAGGACTTCCAGGCGCGCCGCGCTTCCATCCGCTATAAGGATAATCCCCAGGACAAGGCCAAGCTGGTGCACACCCTGAACGGCAGCGGTGTGGCGGTAGGCCGTACCGTGGCAGCTATTATGGAGAATTACCAGAACCCGGACGGCAGCATTACCGTTCCGGAGGTACTGCGTCCCTACATGGGCTGCGACCGCATCACCAAGCAGGATACCGGAATTCTGTAATAAAAAAGAGGGGCAGCTGGCAGAGAGTCGGCTGTCCCTGTTCTTTTTATGCTATAAACCAGAAAGGAAGGAACCAAACAATGCGCAAGAACTTTGGAAAAAAGCCGTGGTTTTATCCGCTGCCGGTGCTGATTATTGGCACCTACGATGAAAATGGCGTGCCGGATGCCATGAATGCCGCCTATGGGGGACTGTATACCTCCGATATGGTGGAATTCAGCATAGGGCACAACCGAAAGACCTTTAAAAATATCCAAAAGACGAAAGCCTTTACGGTAAGCTTTGCTGATGTGGAAAATATGGCGGCCAGCGACTATGTGGGGCTGGTTTCCGGCAATGATACGCCGGACAAAATGCAAAAGACGGGCTGGACCATTACCCGTTCCGAAAATGTGAATGCCCCCATTTTTGAGGAACTGCCGGTGACATGGGAATGTGAGCTGGTGCGTATAACAGAGGAAGGCAACGTGCTGGGCCGGCTGAAAAACATCAGCGTAAGCGAAAAGGTGCTGGATGAAAACAGACAGATTTCGATGGAGAAATGGACGCCGCTGGTATTTGACCATGTAACCTATGACTACCTGAAAGTAGAAGGGGTGGCGGGAAAATCCTTTGAGGTGGGCAACCAGCTGAAGTAACCCCCTATAAACACCCGAAACGCCCGGAAAGGGGCCACCCCAATAAAGACAGAAGAAAAGCAAAAAAAGAGAGCCTTGCGGCTCTCTTTTTTTGCTTGGGAATGGGAATGATTAGCCAACGAAATTGACCTTAACGTTGCTGAGTTCAGCATCGGTAGGATTGGACATTTCGGAGTTGTTATCCACAACGATTTCGCCGTTAACGATCTTGGCCAGTTCTGCCTGATACTGCTCAACGGTGAAGTTCTTGAGGCTCCAGGTAGCGGTGGGCAGGCCAACCGCATTTTCCTTCGCGCTCAGAGTGGTGGCCTTGCCGGCGATGTCAGCAAAGTTGCCCTCGAACACATAAGCCAGACCCCACTGTACGCCATCGGTCAGACCCTTCATAGCGGAGGTGATGATGGTATCGGAGAGGGGGGATTGGTCGGTATCAACGCCTACCATGTAAGCATCATTTTCGGCAGCAGCCTGAGCAACGGACTGATACATATTACCGCCGCAGCAGAAGATGACTTCGGTGCCGTTATTGTACCAGCCGGAAACGAGAGCCTGCAGCTCGGCAGAGGGAGAATAGGAAGTACCATACTGCCAGGTGTAGTTCAGCTCAACAGTCTTGCCCATTTCAGCAGCAGCCGCATTGGCGCCCTGAGCGAAGCCGTAACCGTAACGAACGCAAGCGGGGTTGGTGCCGCCGCCGCCGCCGGTGAAGCCGAGCTTTTCGAAGCCTTCCTTAACAACAGCGTAACCGGCCAGGTAGCCGCACTGCTCTTCGGCAAAGGTGATGCCGGCTACGTTAGCGCCGACAGAACCGCCATCGACAAAGAAGAAAGCAACATCGGGATACTCCGCAGCGATCTTGGTGAGAGCAGCCGCCTGCAGGAAGCCGGCGGTAACAACAGCCTTGGCGCCGTTATCGCAAGCAGCCTTCATGGCATCGTAACGGTCATCATCGGTGGCCTTATCGCCATTGGCGGGCATGTAATACTTGTAGCTGAGGTTGTGGTTGGCAGCATACAGCTTAACGCCATCGAAGGTGCCCTGGTTGAAGGAACCATCCTTCAGCTGGCCAACATCGGTAACGAAGCCGATTTCATACTTGCCGTCCTCGGTGGTCATCTCATCGGCGATTTCATCGGCGTTGGTGATGACAGCGGAGGTGGGATCGGGGGTGGGATCAGGATCGGGGGTGGGAGCGGGCTTCTCGCCGCAGGCTACCATGGCAAGTACCATGACGAGAGCGAGAGCGATTGCAAGAATCTTTTTCATCTTTTTCTCCTCCAGAAAAATTTGTTTTTGCGGCGCCGCCGGGGTGGCGGTGCCAAAGCAAGTATATTATAGCAACCGATGGCAGGGGGCGCAACTATATTTTACCCTTTTTGTGGAATTCGCAAGAAAGCAAAGCGCAAATTTGGCGGAATTGTTTTGACATTCTGTGAACAGAAGGAATGGTTCCTGAAAAAAGGGGCGGAAAAGGCCCGGGAGGGCCGGCGGATAATACCGGGAGAAAAAAGGCGGTAAATTAAACAAAAAGGCGGGCTGCATTTCTCCATGAGGCGAGGGGGTTCACCTTGCAATTCGTGCCGGCGGAATATATAATTATAATGTTGTGATAGGCTCGATAGACGCACAGACCCGACCAAACAAACAGAAAGGGGGGTGGAGCATGGAACAAAACCACAATAATGATTACATTATTGAGATGCTTCACATTACCAAAGAATTCCCCGGGATTAAGGCGAATGACGATATTACCCTGCAGCTGCGGCGCGGGGAGATCCATGCGCTGCTGGGAGAGAACGGCGCCGGCAAAAGTACGCTGATGAGCGTGCTGTTTGGCCTGTACCAGCCGGAAAAGGGAGAAATCCGCAAAAACGGAAAGCCGGTAAAGATTAACGACCCCAATGACGCGACGGCCCTGGGCATCGGCATGGTGCACCAGCACTTTAAGCTGATTGATGTATTTACGGTGCTGGATAATATTATTCTGGGTGCGGAAGATACCAAACTGGGCTTTTTGCAGAAAAAAGAAGCTCGGCGGAAGGTGAAAGAGCTTTCGGAAAAATACGGGCTGGCCATTGATATGGACGCCAAGGTGGAGGATATCACCGTAGGAATGCAGCAGCGCGTGGAAATCCTGAAGATGCTGTACCGCGACAATGAGATCCTCATCTTTGATGAGCCGACGGCGGTGCTGACCCCGCAGGAAATTGACGAACTGATGGAGATTATGCGCAACCTGGCCAAAGAAGGCAAGAGCATTCTGTTCATCAGCCATAAGCTGAATGAGATTATGGCGGTGGCAGACCGCTGTACGGTACTGCGCAAAGGCAAATATGTGGGAACCATCGAGACAGCCAAGACCAACAAGCAGGAGCTGAGCAACATGATGGTGGGCCGCCCGGTGCAGCTGGAGGTGCAGAAAGCCCCCGCCAAGCCCGGCGAGGCGGTGCTGGAAATCGAGCACCTTTCGGTTCCCAGCAAGATGCATAAAAAGGACGCGGTGCACGATGTAAGCTTTACCGCCCGCAGCGGGGAAATTCTGTGCATTGCGGGAATTGACGGCAACGGCCAGACCGAACTGGTATATGGCCTGACCGGACTGGAAAAGACAAGCGGCGGCACCATAAGGCTGTGCGGGCAGGATATTACCCATGCCAGAATAAGAGAGCGCAGCCGGGAGATGTCCCATATCCCGGAGGACCGGCACAAGCATGGCCTGGTGCTGGATTTTACACTGGAACAGAACATGGTACTGCAGCGCTACTACGAGCCGAAATTCCAGAACCATGGCTTTATAAAGGCTGATGAGGTGCGCAGCTACGCCGAAGGGCTGATTGAGCAATTTGATGTGCGCAGCGGCCAGGGCCCCATTACGGTGGCGCGCAGCATGAGCGGCGGTAACCAGCAGAAGGCGATAGTAGCCCGCGAGCTGAACCGGGATAAGGCGCTGATTGTAGCGGTGCAGCCCACCCGCGGCCTGGATGTCGGCGCGATTGAGTATATCCACAAACAGCTGGTGGCGGAACGCGACCGCGGCAAGGCGGTGCTGCTGGTCTCTCTGGAGCTGGATGAGGTGATGAGCCTTTCTGACCGCATCCTGGTGATGTATGAGGGAGAGATTGTGGGCGAACTGGATCCTGCCAAGACCACTGTACAGGAAATGGGCCTATACATGGCCGGCGCCAAGCGGCAGAACGGAAAGGAGGAGGGCTGAGATGAGCAACAAACCAAAATCTCCACTGCTGAAAAAAGAATCCTCCTATTCGCTGCAGGCCTCGCTGATTTCTATTCTGATTGGCCTGCTGACCGGCGCCATTGTGGTGCTTATTGTAGGGGCCTTTAACCCGATGATTTCGCTGAAGGGTGCCTGGGACGGCATTCGTCTGGTGCTCTTTGGCGTGCTGAGCACCGGCCGCAACGCCGCCGGAGCCCTGACCTTTGGCTTTAATCCCGTCAACATCGGCAATATGCTGTTCCGGGCCACACCCCTTATTCTGACCGGTGTTTCGGTGGCGGTTGCCTTTAAGACCGGCCTCTTTAATATCGGCGCGCCGGGCCAATACCTGGCCGGGACGGCGGCTTCGCTGTTCTTGGCGCTTTCCATCCCCAGCAGCGCGGTGCCCGCGTGGCTGATCTGGATCATTGCTTTTCTGGGCGGGATGCTGGCCGGCGCCCTGTGGGGTTCCATCCCCGGCCTGCTGAAAGCGACCCTGAACATCAATGAGGTAATCGCCTGCATTATGACCAACTGGATTGCGGCGAGCCTTGTCACATGGCTCTTTGATATCAGCAACCTGAAAAACATGGTGGAGGGCAACAAGACCGGCTACGTTTACAAAACGACCTACAATGGGGTAGCCACCTCCAAGATGGGGCTGGATAAGATTTTCCCCGGCAGCCAGGTAAACGGCGGCATTATCATTGCCATAGTGCTGGCGGTGCTGGTGTACATCATGCTGGAAAAGACCACCTTTGGATATGAACTGAAGGCCTGCGGCGCCAACCGGCACGCAGCGCGGTATGCCGGCATCAATGATAAGCGCAACATCGTTCTTTCGATGGCCATTGCCGGCGCCATGGCGGGCGCCGCGGGTGCGCTGTATTACCTTTCCGGCAACACCGAATTTTTCTGGACCACCTATCAATCGCTGCCCAGCGAAGGCTTTGACGGCATTGCCGTGGCGCTGCTGGCGGTGAATAACCCCATCGGGGTAATCTTCAGCGGAATTTTTATGTCGCTGCTTTCCATTGCGGGCCTGCAGCTGACCAACCTGACCGCCTACAACGAATACATTACCGATGTAATTATTGCGGTGATTGTGTATCTGTCGGCATTCTCGCTGGTGATCCGGCTGTGGATCAGCGGACGGAAGAAGGCGGGAAAATCCATGCTGCCGTGGAAGAAAAAACAGCCGGAAGGCGCCGGGCTGATCCCGGACGCGGCCCCGACGGCGACGGCGGCGGAGGAACTGGCGCAGGAAAATACGGCGGAGGACGCTGAGACCGGAAAGGAGGCGGAAGCATAATGTCATTCTTAATTCGCCAAACACTGATCTACGCGATCCCGCTGATGGTGGTGGCGCTGGCCGGTATCTTTGCGGAGCGCAGCGGTATCATCAACCTGGCACTGGAAGGTATTATGATCTTCGGCGCCTTTATAGGAGTTCTATTTGTACGCATGATGCAGGCACAGGGCTGGTTTGATGCCGCAAAGGCGGCGAATAACTGGGGGGCGCTGCAGGGCTACCTGCTGCTGGCCATGCTGGTAACGGCCCTGATGGGCGCAGTGTTCTCACTGCTATTGGCCTTTGCCGCCATAAACCTGCGAGCCGACCAGACCATTGGCGGTACGGCGCTGAATATGCTGGCCCCGGCGCTGGTGCTGTTCCTGGTGCGGCTGATTGCCAAGCAGAACCAGCTGCTGCTGCTGAAGGGCGATTCGGCCTCCTGGTTTATGATTAAAAAGACCATGCTGGGCTTTGATAGAACCGCGGAGCTGAACTTCTTCCAGGAGACTTTCCTGAACAAGGTGTACCTGAGCAACTATGTATGCGTGCTGGTCTTTATTATCCTTTCCATTATTCTGTACAAGACAAAATTTGGCCTGCGGCTGCGGGCCTGCGGGGAAAATCCCCAGGCGGCAGATTCGCTGGGCATCAATGTAAAGAAGATGCGCTATGCCGGCACCACCATTTCCGGTGCACTGGCGGGTATGGGCGGCTTTGTGTACTCGGTAACAACGGCCAACTGCTCCGCCAACGGCGATGTAGCGGGCTTCGGCTTCCTGGCGCTGGCGGTTATGATCTTTGGTAACTGGAAACCGCTGAATGTGGCGGGCGGTGCGCTGCTGTTTGGCCTCTTTAAGTGCATTGCGGCCTGCTACTCCACGCTGGATATTAACGGCGACGGCATCTTTGCCCTGGCGGAACTGGGGCTGAACGCCAACTTCTACCGGCTGCTGCCGTATGTGATTACGCTGGTGGTACTGGCCTTTACCTCCAAGAGTTCCCGCGCGCCCAAGGCCGAGGGCATCCCCTACGACAAGGGACAGAGATAAAATAGGCGGCAATCAAAGCAGCTCCCGCAAGGGGGCTGCTTTTTTGCGGCTGGCGGGCGGTGAAGAGGGCAAGATTTGCCGGGATAGCAGTTTATCCCTTGCCTAAAGACAGCGGGAGTGGTAATCTTGTAGAAGAAAACGGACAACTGCAAGGAGTGCAAAATGAACCATACCCTTTTGGATGAAAATGCTTTGATGAGAGAATATCCGCTGGCGGCCCGAAGCGCAAAGCCGGAAGGCAGCGCCGTGGCCGTAGGCGATGTGACAATAAGCCGAAATACCCTGACGCTGATGGCGGGGCCCTGCGCGGTGGAAAGCCGGGAACAGCTGTGGGAAACCGCGGCCGCCGTTCGGGCGGCCGGCGCCGATATTCTGCGGGGCGGCGCCTTTAAACCGAGGACTTCGCCATATGCCTTTGCCGGGCTGGGGGAAGAGGGACTGCGGCTGCTGGCGGAGGCCGGCCGGGAATTCCATATGCCGGTGGTGAGCGAGATTACCGACGCGGAGGAACTGCCGCTTTTTGCTGAGATTGATATGCTGCAGGTGGGAGCCCGCAATATGCAGAACTATACCCTGCTGCGGGCGCTGGGCCGGCAATCCAAACCGGTGCTGCTGAAGCGGGGCTTGGCGGCCACCTATGAGGAATGGTTGGCTTCGGCCGAGTATATTCTGCAGGAGGGCAACCCCCATGTGGTATTGTGCGAGCGGGGAATCCGCAGCTACCAGAGCGGAACCCGGGGGACGCTGGACCTGGCGGCGGTGCCGGTGATGCAGGAATTGACGCACCTGCCGGTGATTGTGGACCCCAGCCACGCGGCGGGGGTCTCCCGCTGGGTGGCGGCGCTGGGCCGGGCGGCCGTGGCGGCCGGGGCAGATGGCCTGATGGTGGAGGTGCACCTGCACCCGGAAGCGGCCCTGAGCGACGGCGAGCAGGCATTGCTGCCGGAGGAATTTGCGAAGCTTGCGGCGGAGGCCAGAAAGATAAGGGAAAGGTAAAGACCGGCGGGCAGTGTCAAACAGAAAGGAGGGCGGCAAAATGGAAATGACAATTCGGCCGGGCAGAGCGCCCCGGCAGGTGGCCGCGCCGCTTTCCAAATCCGAAGGGCACCGGGCACTGATTTTGGCCGCGCTGGCCGAAGGCGAAACGCGGCTGCCGCGGCTGCCGGCTTCCGAAGATTTGGCTGCGACCGCAGAATGTCTGCGGCAGATGGGCGCGGAGATAACCGAGACGGCAGAGGGCCTGCGGATAAGGCCGCTGTGGGGAAAGGCTGCGCCGGAAAAACCCCTGCGGCTGAACTGCCGGGAAAGCGGCAGCACGCTGCGCTTTTTGCTGCCGGTTGCGGCGGCGCTGGGACTGCGGGCGGCTTTTACCGGCGAAGGACGCCTGCCGGAACGCCCCATAGAAGATCTGCTGGAGGCGCTGGAGAAAAACGGAGTGATCGCAAAGATCCGGCGGGAGCCATGGGAATTAGAAATCGCTGGGCGGCTGCAACCGGGCGCCTTTGTGCTGCCGGGGAATATCAGCTCGCAGTATGTAAGCGGGCTGATGATGGCATTGCCGCTTCTGGACGGCGACAGCGAAATACAGGTGACGGGCGCGCTGCAATCGGCGGGCTATGCCGAGATGACCCGCGAAATGCTGGGGCGCTTTGGCGCGGTGTGCCCCCAAACGCCGCAGGGCTGGCGCCTGGCCGGAAAACAGAGATACCGCAGCCCGGGACAGCTGACCATAGGCGGCGATTGGAGCCAAGCGGCCTTTTGGCTGGTGGCGGGCTGTCTGGCGGGGCCGGTAACGGT
>DMMB01000041.1:9725-10338 GCA_003453215.1 Oscillospiraceae bacterium
GGCGGGGCCGGTAACGGTGACGGGACTGGAGGAGGAAAGCGGCCAGCCGGATCGGGAAATAATATCGCTGCTGCGGCAGATGGGCGCTAAAATAGAAAAATCCCCCAAGGGAATAACGGCCTGCCCTGGCCCGCTGCGGGGGATAACCAAAGAGATGAGCGGCTGCCCGGATCTGCTGCCGCCGCTGGCGGTGGCGATGGCCTTTGCCGAGGGGGAAAGCCGCCTGACCGGGGCGGCGCGGCTGCGCCTGAAGGAAAGCGACCGTCTGGCCGGGATGGCGGCGCTGCTGCGGACGCTGGGCGGCCGGGTGGAAGAAGAACCGGACGGACTGGTGATAGCGGGCGGCGGGCTGCGGGGCGGTACGGCAGAGCCCTGCGGGGACCATCGGCTGGCTATGGCTGCCGGTGTGGCGGCCCTGGCCTGTAGCGCACCGGTGACGGTGAAAAACGTCGAGTGTGTGGGGAAATCTTACCCGGACTGGTGGGCAAGGCTGACGGAACCAGATAGAGCAGTGAAATAGTGAAACGGGAGAGGAAGAGGCGGGCCGCAGGCCCGGCGATGCGAAGCATCGCCGCAGCGGGCGGAGCCCGCTGAAACCGTCCGGCAAGGACGG
>DMMB01000041.1:10536-13030 GCA_003453215.1 Oscillospiraceae bacterium
ACGGTTTGGCCGGCGGCCCGAAAACGAAGATTTGGCAGAGACCCGGAGAGGGAAAGGAGCGTGAGCAGGATGGAGTACCATGGAAAATGCCTGAAGCTGCAGCTGGAGGGCGAAAGCCATAGCCCGGAAATGCGGGTGACGATGACCGGTCTGCCGGCAGGAGAAGCGGTAGATACCGAAACCCTGCGGGCGCTGCTGGCGCGGCGGAAACCGGGACAGAGCCTGCTGACGACGGCCCGGAAGGAAAAGGACGAACCGGAATTCCTGGGTGGGGTGCGGGAAGGCGTGCTGACCGGAGACCCGGTGGTGATTCGCTTTGCCAATGAGGATATGCGCCCCCAGGACTATGCAGCGGTAAAAACAGTACCGCGGCCGGGGCACGCCGATTATACCCAATATCTGCAGATGGGGGAAATCCCCAGCGGAGGGGGGGCGCTGGGCGGCCGGATGACGCTGCTGCTGTGTGCGGCAGGCGGTCTGGCGCTGGGAATGCTGAAGAAGAAAAACATCACCATAGCGGGGCGGCTGCTTTCCGTCGGCGGGATACGGGATGTTCCGCTGCCGGTATGGCCCCTGCAAGAGCGGCTGGCGGCGCTGCCCCAAAAGGCTCTGCCGGTGTGGAGCGACGAACAGATCCCCCGCATGGAGGAAGCGATCCGGACGGCCAAAACGGCGGGGGATTCCATTGGCGGGGTGATAGAGTGCGTGGCGCTGGGATTGCCTGGCGGGCTGGGACGCCCGCGGTTTGAGGGGGTAACCAACCGGTTGGCGGCGGCGCTGTTTGCCATCCCCGGGGTAAAAGGGGTGGAATTCGGCGATGGCTTTGCCGGGGCGATGCAGCGCGGCAGCGAGCAGAATGACCCATTTATTTTATCAGAGGGGACCCTACAAACCGAGAGCAACCACGCCGGGGGACTCTTGGGGGGTATGACGACAGGAATGCCGCTGGTGCTGCGCCTGGCTATGAAGCCGACCCCGAGCATCGCGCGGGAGCAAAGGAGCGTAGACCTGCAAACCATGCGGCAGGTCACCCTTAACATCGGTGGGCGGCACGACCCCTGCATTGCGGTGCGGGCGGTGCCGGTAGCCGAGGCGGTAACGGCGCTGGTGCTGCTGGATCTGCTGCTGGAAACAGAAGCGGAGGCCCCGGGCGGCGGCAGGGCGATAGAAGATAGAATAGACTAACACAAGAAGCGGCGAGAGATTAAACATCTGACCGATAGACCCTGCGGGCCGTAGCCCGGAGAATGCAGAAAGCGAGGAGAGCAGATGGAACTGCAGGAACTGCGAAAAGAGATCAATGCGATAGACAGCGAGATGCTGGCCCTGCTGGAACGACGGCTGGCGGTGTGCCGCGCCATAGCGGAATGCAAGCGGAAGAACGGCCTGCCGGTGCGGGACGCCGCGCGGGAGACAGAAAAACTGCACGAGGCGATGGAACGGAGTGGGGCGGCCGGGCAGCGGCTGGTGGTGCTGCTGATGGCGCTGGGCCGCGAAGAACAGGAACGACTGCTGAAAGGAGAATAACATGACTCTGCAAGATGATGTGGTGCTGCTGCGGGATTTTAAGCGGGAGGACATCGCGAAGCGGATAGAATGGGAGACCGAAAAGACCGAGTGGCAGCTGTGGGACGCCCCGTGGGAATACGAGGGATTGACCGAGGAGCAGAAAAAAGAGGATCTGCAAAAATACATAAAAGCGATGGAGGAATGGGCGGCGATATATGAGACACTGTCCGACGAGATGCCGCGCAAGTCGTTCCAGATCTGCACGCCGGAGGGGGAATATGTGGGCTGGTGCGGCAGTTACTTTATCGATGAGGACTATAACATAGTGGACGACGGCGACCGGCTGGCCATTGGCATTGACCTGCCGGAGGAGAACGCCCGCGGCAAGGGCCTGGCGACCCACGCGCTGCGGCTGTTTATGGCATATCTGCGCACGCTGGGATTTACCGAGCTGTATACCCAGACCTGGAGCGGCAACGAGCGCATGATAAAGCTGGCGGAAAAGCTGGGCTTTACCGAGTGCTGCCGTAAGCCGAAGCTGCGCACAGTGCGGGGGCAGCAATACGATGGGCTGACCTTCCGGAAAGAACTGTGATTATACGGATTGTATATAATGATTTGTATTATACGAGAAATGACATGCTGGTCTATATGGAAACGGGACGGCTGCGGAAAATGAAGCAATAAAAAGAGACCCTCGGGCGGAGAGAACTGCACGGGGGTCGCGGTGTTCTTTGGGGGGATTTTTGGGGGCGATGCGAGTATCATTTCCGAGCAAATCGGGGGTCTCGTTTTTTAGCAAAAAAGCTAAAAAAGCAGAATATAAAGCAGCGCCCAAATGAGCTCACGGTCGGCGCGGCAGCGCAATAAAAAGGCCAGCACCACCAGGATGAGCAGCGTTTCCTGATCCAGCGTGGGGCGGGGCG
Organism: Oscillospiraceae bacterium; assembly: GCA_003453215.1. Taxonomy (GTDB): domain Bacteria; phylum Bacillota; class Clostridia; order Oscillospirales; family Ruminococcaceae; genus Angelakisella. Next base: position 12,972 of record DMMB01000041.1, read on the forward strand.
AGCGAGCCAGGGAAGGCGCAGAAACAAGGTGGGGTGCGGCGCCGCCGCCCGACGCCGCC
>DMMB01000016.1:0-37275 GCA_003453215.1 Oscillospiraceae bacterium
CGGGCGATGGCCACCCGCTGCTGCTGCCCGCCGGAAAGCCGGCAGGGATATTCGTCTTTTTTCTCCGCCAGGCCCACCTTTTCCAGCAGCGTCCTGCACTTTTCTTCGGCGTCCGTTGCCCCCGGCTTTGTCAGCAGGTACGGCTTTATCAGGTTTTCCCGCACTGTCATGTGGGGGAACAGGTTAAAACTCTGGAACACCATGCCCATTTCGTTGATGAGCCGGGCCCGCTCCGCCTTGGCGCAGTATTTCCCGTCCTTCACCATGGCGTCCTCTCCCACATAGATGCTCCCGCCGGTCACTTCCTCCAGGTCAATCATGCAGCGCAGCAGGGTCGATTTTCCCCCGCCGGAGGGCCCGATAATGGCAACCACTTCGCCCTCTTCCACCGTCAGGCTAATGCCCCGCAGAACCTCCGGCCCGCCCTCAAAGGTCTTTTTTACGTTTTCCAACCGCAGTACACTCATCCGGGACACCTCCTTTAGTTATAGTAGTTCATCTTCTTTTCCAGCTTTTCCATGGCCACCGCTACCACCAGGTTAAAGATATAGTAGAAGATGGCCGCGCCCACATAGGGCAGCACATTGGCCTCCCGGCTGGCAATCCGTTTCACCAGCGTAAACAGCTCGGAATAGCCGATCACAAAGGCCAGCGAGGTATCTTTCACCAATGTAATTACCTCATTGGTGATGGAGGGCAGGATGCGCTTAATCACCTGCGGCAGAATAATGCGGAAGAAGGTCTGGGACTTATTGTAGCCCAATACCTTCGCTGCCTCGTACTGCCCCACCGGCATCGATTCAATCCCAGAGCGATAAATTTCTGCAAAATAGGCGGCGTAATTCACCGCAAAGGCAATAATCACCGCATAGAATTGGTACTCCAGCGTAATCGGCACCTTAAAGATATAGTAGGGCCCATAATAGACCACCATCAGCTGCAGCATCAGCGGAGTGCCGCGCAGCACCGAAATAAACAGTTTAAAGATCAGCTGCACCGGCCGAAAACCCGCCAGCTTCCGCCAAAAGGCGGATTTGCTTTTTTTGAGGCCCGTCAGCGGCGCCCAGCGGTTCATGCGGCCAAAGGCCACCAAAAGGCCCAGCGGCAGCGAAAATACCAGCGTCAATACAAAGATGAGAATGGAATTTCCCATTCCCTCCCCCACCTGGGCAAAAATCTCTAACAGGTTCATTTTGGCGCTCTCCTTTTGTCACTTCTATTTTGCAGGGAAAAACGCAGCCCCTCAGCACATCGTGTCGAAGGGCCGCTATCTTATTTTCGTTGGTCTTTATTCGGTCTTTTTTCATCGCCGAGCTTTTACTTGCCCAGGCACACCGCTTCCGCCAGGCCCCACTTTTCCGCAATCTGGGTAAAGGTGCCATCGGCCACCATCTCATTCAGGGTTTTCTGTACGGCGTCCCGCAGTTCGGTATTGCCCAGCTTAAAGCCGATGCCGTAGGTCTCGCTGGCAATGGTGCCATCCAGGATCACAAATTCATCGCCGCGCTGGGAGATCTGGTACTGCGCTACGCCAATATCCATGGCAATGGCATCCACAGCACCCGCTTCCAGGTTCAGGAATGCGGTATTGTAATCCGGTACTTCCACCATCTGCTTAAAGCTTTCCGCCAGCGCGATATTCTCCGCGTTGCTGCCGTCTTCATTCTCGGTCAGCGCTGCCAGGGCGGAAGAATCGGCCTGCACCGCTACGGTCTTGCCGGCCAGGTCGGCATACTCTGCAATGCCGCTGTCCTTCTTTACCACAATCACCTGGCTGTTATCCACATAGGGGTCGCTCCAGGTGTATTTGTCCTCACGGCCCTGCATGGTAAAGCCGTTCCAGATGCAGCTGATAATTTCCGTATTCAGCTCCATATCCTTGCTGTCCCAGTTGATGGGCTTCTTCACCAGTTCCCAACCATTGCGGGCACAAACTTCCGCAGCCAGGTCCAGGTCAAAGCCGACATACTCGCCGTTTTCATCCTGATAGCCATAGGGCGGGAATTCCGCATCAAAGCCTACCGTAAAGGTGGTAGTTTTGGGGGTATCGTTGTCATTGTTCGCAGCAGGCTCTTTGCCGCAGGCCGTAAAGAGGCTCAGCAGCATCATGGCCGCTGCCGCCAGTGCAATCCATTTTTTCATAAGTCAGGGTCTCCTTTGCTTCGGGGATGTAGTAATGTTATGTTCGTATTATATACTTTATCGTGCTACTATGCTACTACACTAAAACAGATAAAATCCGGATTTATTGAATATATCTCTATATATCCTCTTGTTTTCTCCCGTTTTCGCAGAATTTCTTTTTATTTTGTTGTTTTGCGTAAAAAAGAACCCCGGATAAAACCGGGGCCCTTTTTCTTTTTCCGGATATGATTTCTCAATCCTCTGCTTCTTTTTCCTGCTTTTGTATTTTACCGGTCATGGCATCTATCTCGTAATCATACTCAAAGCCTCCGCCCTTGAATTCCACTTCATATAGCGCCCTGCCGTCCTCATGGTCCAGCTCTATCGCAAATTCGGTAATCTCCCCGGCCGAAAGTCCTGCATGGGCCAGCGCAATGCTCTTCGCTTTTTCCGCACCAATGGCCGCTTTGATCCCTTCGGTGCTATGGTCCGCGCGGTCCTCGTCGCGTTCCTTTTCGTATTTTACCACCGCGCCGGTTTTCGCATCCAGCTCACAGTCGTACTCATATCCGCTGGAGGTGAATTCCACATCATATATCATCATCCCTTTTTCGGCTTCCAGTTCTATCTCGTATTCCGTAATGCTCTCTGCTGTCACACCGGCTTTTTGCAGGACAATCTCTTTCGCTTTGGCTTCCCCAATGTAGGCCTTATCGCTGGCCGTTCCCATCACTTCTACCTGGCTTGCCGCGGCAGCATCCACTTTCAGCAGCAGGTTCAGTTCATTAATGGTCAGCGGCGCCAGGTCGTCAAAGGTGTACAGGGGATTTCCCGCCATCACTTCTGCAATCAGCTGCGCCTTTCCCTTGGTAATGCCATACTGTTCTGCCTGCTTTTTCAGTTCCTCATTGGGGGTCACCGTCTGGCTCAGCACCGCCCCGGTAAAGTTTTCCGTCTGCAGCAGCCGGTTTACCTCGGCCGTCAGGTGCTGCTGCAGGGCTGCCCCGCGGGCCGAATTCTCATTGTCCACGCTGATCAGAATGGAATTGGCCAGCTCGCTCAGGTAGCCGTTTTGCAGCATGGAGCCAATCAAAGCATTCACAGCCACATCCAGGTCACTGCCGGAAAAATCCATCTCACCAACGATGGTCTTCCCATCTTCGTTCAGTGGAATTACCTTCATCACGCGGTCTTTGCGGTTCACCTGTATCTCCACACTGGGGTTTACATCCAGCGAGACCACTGCATCCACCCTATGATTCGTGCGGTAATCCTGCACGCCCCATACGCCGCCGGCAAGCAGGCAAAGGCACGCAGCCAGGCCTACCAGCCGCTTTCCCCATGTACTGTTCTTTTTGGTCGTTGTCATCGCGGTCACATTTCCTTTCTGTTCTTCTCTGCAATCGGAGAGAACTGTTTCCAATACATCAGGAGCTGCATGGGTATATGCCCGCCTCACCTTTTCTTTGATCTCGCCGTTTTTCATGCGTTTTGCCTCCTATTGCAGGTATTCTTTCAGTTTCTTCAGCGCACGTCTGTATTTGGAAAGGACGGTGGACAGCGGCAGCTGCAGCAATGCGGCAATCTCCCGATGTTTAAACCCGGAAACGGCGTGTAGCGCCACAATCTGTCGCTCCTCATCGGATAGTCGCTCCATGCAGGCGGCCAGTACCAGTCTGTCCTCCGGCGTTATACTCATCGGCTCCCTCAGGCAGGGTTCCCAGTCTTCCTCCGGCAGGTCTGCCGTCTTTTGGCGTTGGCGCAGCAGCTGCAGGCACAGGTTGCGGGTTATGGTCATCAGCCACGCCATTGGTTTGCCCTGGGTACGGTAGCCCGCCGCCTGCCAAACCGCTACATAGCAGTCATGCAGTACATCTTCCGCGTCGTGCGCATTTTTCAGGATCGAAAGGGCGAAACCATAAACAGCCGGTCTCGTGTGCCGGTACAGCGCTTCCAGCGCCGCCCGGTTCCCCGCCGCTATCTCCTGCAGCAAAAGATCCAGTTCGGCCGGGGTTGCTTCTTCAGTTTTTGGTATCGAGGTAAACAGCAGCATCGTTTCCCACCTTTCACTTGGTTAATGCACCGGCACGCCATTTTATTGCATGGGTTTAAAATATTTTTCGCGTTTATCTTACCATAAAGCCCGCCGGGCCACAATCCCGCAAGGCTGACTGTGCAAGGGCAGCCGTTTCTTTTCCGTTTTTGTCCAATAAAAAAGCGCCCCTCGCCGGTTGCCCGGCCAGGGGGGATTTTTTGCTTATTTACAGCAGGTAGAACAGATAGCTTGCCACACTCAGTACAATCAGCACTGCCAAAATCAGCGCAACAATGCGCTTCATCTTTTCCATGTTGTCTCCTCCTTATGCCGTCACCAACACAATTTCGCCGTCCTTTTCCTCCGCATGGATCAACGCCGGCGGCTGTTCGGGGCAGCCGGCCAGCAGCGTGCAGATGGGATCCTCCACCCGGCGCCGCAGCACATTGCGCAGATCCCGGGCGCCGCTCTTGTGGCCGTAGGCTTCGGTGGCCGCCAGCCGCAGCACGCCCTCGTCCCAGCCGAACTTGATCTCCCGCTCGGCCAGGCCCTTTTTCAGTTCGTCCAGCATCAGCGCCGCTATCTTCTGCATATCCTCTTCGGTCAGCGGGCGGAAGACCACCACTTCATCCACGCGGGCAATAAACTCCGGTCGCAGGAATTCCCGCAGCGAAGTTTCTGCCTTGTCGCGGGCATCGTCATAGCGGGTCTTATCAAAGCCCAGCGCGCTGCCCTGCCGTTCGCTGCCGGCATTGCTGGTCATCACAATGATGGTGTTCTCAAAGGAAATCTGCCGGCCCTGCGCATCGGTAATGCGCCCTTCATCCAGAATTTGCAGCAGGATGTTCATCACATCGGGATGTGCCTTCTCAATCTCATCAAACAGCACAATGGAATACGGCCGGCGGCGCACCTTCTCGGTCAGCTGGCCCGCCTCATCATAGCCCACATAGCCGGGGGGCGAACCAATAATGCGGGAAACCGAATGCTTCTCCATAAATTCCGACATATCCAGCCGGATCAGCGGTTCCACATTGTTGAACATCTCTTCGGAAAGCACCTTGACCAGTTCCGTTTTGCCCACGCCGGTGGGGCCCACAAAGATAAACGAAGCCGGGCGCTTTTTGGCAGAAAGCCGAATGCGGCTGCGGCGTACGGCAGCAGCTACGGCGTTTACCGCCTCATCCTGCCCAATAATCCGCTTCTTCAGGCGGCTTTCCAGATCCGCCACTTTCTGCAGCTCGCTTTCCTTTACCTTGCTGGCCGGGATTCCGCTCCACAGTTCAATCACCTTGGCCAGGTGATCCTCCGTCACCGGGGAATTGAAGGCTGCGTCGTGCAGCGCGTCCATTCGCTCCTCCAGCCGCGCTATCTCGCTCTTCAGTTCCGCCATGCGCTGATAATCGATCTCCGCCCCCTCTTCCGGGTTAATGACATCGCTCAGCAGCCGCTGCTTTTCTTCCCGCTCCGCCGCCAGCTTGTCGTATTCGGTCTGCGCCGCACATTCCAGCGAAGCGGTGGAACAGGCCTCATCCAGCAGATCGATGGCCTTATCGGGCAGGAAGCGATCCAGAATGTATCGCTCGGAAAGCACCACCGCACGCTCCACCATAAAGTCGCTCACCTTTACACGGTGATAATCCTCGTAGTATTTTTTTATGCCCCGCAGCACCGCGATGGTATCCTCAATGGTCGGCTCTCCCACCTTTACGGCCTGGAAGCGCCGTTCCAGTGCGGCGTCTTTTTCAATGTTCTTGCGGTACTCGTTAAAGGTTGTGGCGCCGATGACCTGAATTTCCCCGCGGGAAAGAGCCGGCTTCAGGATATTGGCGGCATTCATGCTGCCCTCGCTGTCGCCTACCCCCACCAGAGTGTGCACTTCATCAATAAACAATATGACGTTGCCATGTTTTTTTACGTCCTCTACCAGGCCCTTTACGCGGCTTTCAAACTGCCCGCGGAACTGCGTGCCGGCCACCAGTCCGGTCAGGTCCAGCATATACACTTCCTTTTGGGCAATCTTGGCGGGCACCTTGCCCTCCACAATACGCTGGGCGATGCCTTCGGCAATGGCCGTTTTGCCCACGCCGGGCTCGCCAATCAGGCAGGGATTGTTCTTAGTGCGGCGGTTTAAAATCTGCACCACGCGGTAAATTTCCTTTTCCCGCCCAATGATGGCGTCCATCTTGCCCTCGCGGGCCTTGCGGGTCAGGTTCTCACAGTAGTTCTCCAGATATTTGTACTTCGGCGCGCCCTTTTCCGGTTTTTCCTTCCGGGGCGGCTGTCCGGCACCGTTCTCATCGTTTTCCTTTTCCCGGTTCATCATCCCGCCAAACAGGTTCTGCATAAAGGGGAACGGCATCGCGCCGCCTTTTTCAAAGCCGTCCTCGCCGTCCTCTTCCATATCGCCCATCACTTCCATCATCTGGTCGCTTACCTTATCCAGGTCCTCATCGGTCAGCCCCATTTTGTTCATCAGGTCGTCCACCGGCTTCAGGCCCAGTTCCTTGGCGCATGGCAGGCAAAGGCCCTCGCTAATGGTTTGGCCATTCTCCATCCGCGTCATATAAATGACCGCCAGCCGCTTTTTGCAGCGGGAGCACAGCATATTGTTTTTATCCATCGTTCCACTTCCTTTCGTGGGGGGTCTGCACTTGGCAGGGGCATCTGTCCCTGTCCAAATTATTTTCATGTTTCTATTGTTATGCCCGTTCCCGGGCCGGATTTACACAGGAAATTTGAACTGCACAAACCAGTTCAGCAGGGTGCTTTTCTGCACCACAGCGGTATTCAGCCAGCTCCACTGGTTCTCACTCAGGGTAATCAGCACCGTTGCCGTCATTCCAATAAGATAACAGATCAAAAAGGCCTCCGCTGCGCCCAGCACACCGCCCAGCACGCGGTTTACACCGCCCACCACCGGCACCCGGTTCACATTTCGGGTCAGCTTGGCCAGCGCCTGCACTATCAGCATCGCCAGCAAAAAGATGATAAGAAACGCCACCATCGTCAAAAAAGCTACTGCCACAGTCCGCAGGGCATCGCCGGCGGCTGCCGTAATGGTATCGGTCGGGTCTATGCGCTCCAGCAGCTCCGCAAAGGTCATCAGCTTCTGCCGCAGCGTATCGCTCACCGCATTTTGCAGCCGTTCCGCCAGGTAGCCGTCGTACAGCCACGCCGCCGCTTTTCCGCTCAGCAGCGCCGCTACAATGCAGGATGCCGCCAGCCCCAGCAGGTGAATGAAGGAACTGACAAAGCCCCGCCCCACCGAGCGGATCATCACAAACAGGATCACTGCAATTAATATCAGATCCCAAATCAATGAAGGGGTAAAAATATCTTTCATTTTGCCGCCCCCTTTCTCTCTTTTCTGTTTTGCATCGTTTTCATATTTGGTTTCGGCCGTACAGCGTCCCTCTTGCTGCACCGCCCCGATTCTTTGCCGTTACAGCCTGCGGTGGGTCAGCCCCTCTTCGGTAATGCAGTAATAGCCATTCTGCCACGGCGCTATCTGCTGCAGGCCAGTTTCCTGCCGGTCTGTCACTTCGCTCAGGGCCGCATCCCCCAACAGCAGGGTGCTTTCGGTCAGCACCAGTACCCGGTTCTTTTCCGCCTGCAGCGAGAGGACTCTCTCCGCTACCGTTTTACTGCCTACTGCGGTCAGGGTCGCATCGTAGGCCGTTATCGTTACGCCGGCCGCCTCCCGGCTATCGCCGCAGGCTATGTACAGCTGCCCGCCGCTGCCAATGGCCAGCGCAGTGGGCGCTTCCGCAAAGCGGGTCTCATACAGCACCGCCCCGCCGGTAGAAATCACCCGGGCGCCGCGATGAGTCACCGCCAGCAGGTTTTCTCCGCACCACTGCAGCTTCAGTAGGATCTCATCGTTCCACCCCAGAGAAACCGCCGGCTGCCGGCCGGTCATATCATGCAGCTTTACTGCGCAGCCCAGCGCTCCGCCGCTGCTGCCTACCCCGCCGGCGGCCAGCCAGGTGCCTTTGCCGTTCAGTGCCAGCACCGAAAGATAACTATCGCCGCTTTCCAGCAGGAAAATTTCCTCCCCGCGGGCATTGTAGACCGTCACAGTGGAAAGGCCGCTGCCGCCCCGCCGGGAAAGTGCTACCGTCCCTTTATCGTTCAGCGTGCCCCCCAGCAGAATTCCCTGCCCGGTGCCGCTTTGCAGCGTTTTGGTTTTGTTGGTCAGCATCCAGTCGGTGCCGCCCACATCGTAGGTCAGCAGCCGCCCGCCGGAATACACGCTGACCGGGCTGTTGTAATTATGCAAAAATTCCCCGGTCATCACGCCTCCGGTATTATATACCGTCACGCTGCCTTCGGTGCACAGGGCTACGCCGCCCTTCACGCCGATGAGCTGCCGGGTTTCCTGCCGGTCCAGCGCCACCGGGAAGCCCTTACCGCCCCGCAGCGAAGCTGCCAGGTTGGTCAGGTGGCTATCCCAGCCCAACTGCCGTCCCACAAAGAAAGTCAGTCCCAGCACTGCCACCACCGCCAGCACAATCGCCAGCTTTTTGGTGCGGCGCCATGTTTTTTTGCGGCGGCGCCGGCGGCGCGCTTCCTCAAATTCCGTCAGTTCGCTCACAGGCCCGCCTCCTTTTTCTCGTAGAATACCCGCTCCAGGTAAAGCCCGCAGGCAGGGGCCGTTTTGCCGGACTGTTCCCGGTTTTCGCTGTGCAGGATCGCCGTCATTTCCTCCGGCAGGCGTTTTCCCTGCCCTATTTCCAGCAGGGTCCCGGCTATAATCCTTACCATGTTGTAAAGAAAGCCATCCCCCGTTACGGTCAGGTGCACTTCATCGCCGGTTTGGGTTACGGCACATTCGGTCAGCGTTCTTACCCGCTGCTCCGGCGGTATTTTGCCGCCCGCCGCGCAAAAGGCCGAAAAATTGTGGGTGCCCAGCAGCTGACTTGCCGCTTCGTTCATGGCTGCGGTATCCACCGGCCGGGGCAGCTGTACCGCCATCCCCTCCCGGAAAGGATCTCTGGCTTCGCTCTGGTACCAACGGTAGCGGTAGCGCTTGGCCACGGCATCGTAGCGGGGGTGAAATTCCTCCTCCGCCATGCCGCAATCGGCCACCGCTATTTCCTTCGGCAGGTTCACATTCAGCGCTCTTTGCAGGGCCTTGGGCGGAATATGACAGCCCTCACAGGATAGGGCCGCCACAAAACCGGTGGCGTGTACGCCGCTGTCGGTCCTGGAACAGCCGGTCAGCGTTCCCCGCTCCCCAAAAAGTTTTTCCACCGCGTCCTGTACGGTTCCGCAGATGGTCGGGACATGGGGCTGCACCTGCCAGCCGCAGTAATCGGTTCCCAGCCAGCGCAGGATCAGTTTGTATCGCATTGCAGGGACCCTCCTATCTTATCGTATCACAAAGTTGTTACCAAATCGTTGGCAAGAGATTAACATATTTATTCAGCAGAATTACTCCGGCAAAAACCGCTGCCGTCACAATGCTGGAAACCAGATCCCGGCTGTGCAGCTTCATCTGCTTCATACGGGTCCGGCCCTCGCCGCCATGGTAGCAGCGGCATTCCATCGCCAGGGCCAGCTCATCGGCCCGGCGGAATGCCGAAACAAACAGCGGAATAAGAATGGGCAGCAGTGCCTTGGCCCGCTGCATCACCCCGCCGCTTTCCAGGTCGGCGCCGCGCGCCTTCTGGGCGGACATAATCTTGTCCGTCTCCTCAATCAGGGTGGGGATAAACCGCAGCGCGATGGTCATCATCATGGCCAGTTCATGCACCGGCAGTTTTACCTTTTTCAGCGGCGACAGCAGCCGCTCTATGCCGTCAGTCAGGGCAATGGGCGAGGTGGTGTAGGTCAGCAGGGAAGTACCGGCAATCAGACACAGAATTCGCACCGACATAAAAATCGCCGTTTCAATGCCCTCTTTGGTAATCTTTAGGAAATGCCACTGCCACAGCGGCTCGCCGGTGGAAAGGAACAAATTCAGCACCGCCGTAAAAATAACGATGGGCACCACCGGCTTCATGGATTTCCAGATCATCGAAAGCGGAATGCGGCTGATGAGGTAGGCCGCCAGGCCAAATACCACTCCCAGCAGCAGGCCCCACATATTATCTGCCACAAACAGCATCACAATGTAAAGGATGGAAAGCAAAATTTTAATGCGGGGATCCATCTTGTGCAGGGCGCTCTGCCCGGGGAAATACTGTCCAATGGTAATATCGCGGATCATCGGGCGGCACCCCCTTTCACAGCGGAAAGGATCGCGGCCGCCGCGCCCTCCACTGTATAGATATTATCCGGCACCGGGCATCCTGCGGCGCGCAGGCCGGCAAAGACCCGGCTGATCTGCGGAACCGCCAATCCCATGGCGGTCAGCTCCTCCACCCGGCTAAAGATCTTTTCCACCGTATCGTACATGGCGGGCTGGCCATCGGCCACCACCAGCACCTTTTTGGCGTACTGGGCAATATCTTCCATGCTGTGGCTTACCAGCAGCACCGTATTTTTGCGTTCCTCGTGGTATTCCCTTATTTCGCCCAGAATGGTATCCCGGCCGCGGGGATCCAATCCCGCTGTCGGTTCATCCAGCACCAGCACCTTGGGATCCATGGCCAGCACCCCGGCGATGGCCACCCGGCGCTTCTGCCCGCCGGAAAGTTCAAATGGGCTTTTTTCCATTACATCCTCATGGAGTCCCACAAAGCGCAGCGATTCCTTTACCCGCTTTTCCACTTCTTCCGGCGGCAGGCCCATATTAGTAGGGCCAAAGGCCACATCGGCCGCTACCGTCTCGCCAAAAAGCTGGTATTCCGGGTACTGGAATACCAGGCCCACTTTAAAGCGGAACCGCCGCAGGTCTTTTTTATCGGCCCACAGGTCCTCGCCATCAATATAGACCTTGCCCTCGGTGGGGGCCAGCAGGCCGTTCAGGTGTTGGATAAAGGTGGATTTGCCGGAGCCGGTATGCCCGATGATGCCGGCAAATTCTCCTTCCTCTATTTCGATGTTGAAATCCCGCAGCGCAGCCCGCTCATAGGGGGTGCCCTGCGAATAAATATGCGTTAAATGCTCGGTTTTTATGATAGACATAGGGGGCACAGTTCCTTCCTTAGCGGGTCAGCAGGGCTTTCAGTGCTTCTATGCACTCCTGCTCATCTATAATATCGGCCTGCACCGGCAGACCGGCTTCCTTCAGAATGGTCATCAGTTCGGTGGTCTGGGGCACATCCAGCCCCACCTGCCGCAGCTCCGCCACGTGGCTGAATACCTTACGGGGCACGTCATCCATCAGCACATGGCCGTCATCCATTACAATCACGCGGTCACAGGCCGCGGCTTCCTCCATGTAGTGGGTAATCAGCACCACGGTAATTCCTTTTTCCCGGTTCAGCTGGCGCAGCACCTTCATTACCTCCTGGCGGCCGCGGGGATCCAGCATGGCGGTCGGTTCATCCAGCAGAATACACTGGGGCTGCATGGCAATGATGCCGGCAATGGCCACCCGCTGCTTCTGTCCGCCGGAAAGCTGATGCGGAGTACTTTCCCGGTATTCGTACATTCCCACCGCTTTCAGGGCTTCATCCACCCGTCGGCGGATTTCTGCCGGCTCCACCCCCATATTTTCGGGGGCAAAGGCCACGTCCTCTTCCACCACCGTCGCCACAATCTGGTTGTCCGGGTTCTGGAACACCATCCCGGCGCACTGGCGGATTTCGAAGAGCTTGTCCTCCTCTTTGGTATCCATGCCGTTCACCATTACGGTGCCGGTACGGGGCAGCAGCACCGCATTGCAGTGCTTGGCAAAGGTGGATTTGCCGGAGCCATTGTGCCCCAGCACCGCCACAAATTCGCCCTGCCCTATGGTGATGTTTACATCCTCCAGCACCAGCGGCAGGCCGGTCTCCTCCTCGTAGCTAAAGGAGATATGTTCGGTTTCGATCAGCTTTTTCAAAATGCGTTTCCTCGCTTTTTCGTAGTATCAGCCCTTGCTGTGCCATACGGCGGTGGAGCCGCAGGGCAAGGGGCAGCCGGTGGCTTTTACCGGCAGCCCAATCTCGGAAGAGAAGGTTTCTCCCTTTCCGGCAAAGCGGCGGCTGACGGTGGTGTTCAAAATATATTCCATTACGCTGGGGCTCAGCCCGGTGGTATAGGAATTGATGGCAAAGAAGAGCGGGTTTTCGGTCAGTACCCCGGCGCACAGCTTCACCAGGTCGTACACCGAATCTTCCAGCTTCCATACCTCGCCGCCCGGTCCTCGGCCGTAACTGGGGGGGTCCATAATCACCCCATCGTACAGGCTGCCCCGGCGGATTTCCCGTTCCACAAACTTTTGGCAGTCATCCACGATCCATCGGATCGGTTTTTCCACCAGGCCGGAAAGCTGCTGGTTTTCCCTCGCCCAGGCCACCATACCTTTGCTGGCATCCACATGGCACACCGCAGCGCCCGCCGCGGCACAGGCCAGGGTGGCCCCGCCGGTGTAGGCAAAAAGATTAAGCACCCGGATGGGCCGCCCGGCTTTTTCAATCTTCTCCCGGAAAAAATCCCAGTTGACCGCCTGCTCCGGGAACAGCCCGGTGTGTTTAAACCCGGTGGGACTGATCTTGAATTTCAGGTCCCGATAGCCAATGGTCCAGAACTGCGGGTGGCTGCGGTAAATCTGCCAGCTGCCGCCGCCTGCCGAAGAACGGTTGTATCGGGCATCGGCCCTCTGCCACTCGGGGCCTTTTTCCGGTTTCCAGATCACCTGCGGATCCGGCCGGATGAGGATGGTATTGCCCCATCGTTCCAGCTTTTCCCCGCTGCTGGTATCCAATATCTCAAAATCCTGCCACTGGTCTGCAATGCGCATGGTTTTACTCACTTTCTACCTGTCCCGGTCTTTCTCCGGTTCAGGCCGTAATTTCTAAGTCAAATTATACTATTTTGAGCCGTCTAATGGTTGTTTCATCTCGCCTATCGGTGTCGCAGGGCCTTTTGCAAAAGCATAGTTAGCACCGCTCGCCGCGGCGGCCTTCCTTTTGCTCCTGCAAAAGGAAGCAAAACAGGGCAAAGAGGAACCGAGCTTTCCCCTTTGCAAACCCCTTTGACGCTTGGCTGTGCTGGCTACGAATTTAGATTTTTCTCAAGTGAAAAATCCAAATCCGTACTGCGCACAGATGCGCTCCAAAGGTAGCCTGCGGCAGCATCTGCCCCCTTCCCGTCCCCCTCCCCCGTCACGGGGGAGGGGCCGTCTATCCAAATAGCTGCTTATTCAACCCATAGGCCCGGCAGCATAACTTTCTGCTATGTTGTTTTTCACACTTTCCCTTCATTTCAGCAGCTTCTCACACCCGGCGGCCAGCCGCTCGGCCAGCTCCCGGATCAGGGCAGCGTCTTCGCCCTCCACCATCACCCGGATCAACGGTTCGGTGCCGCTGGCGCGGATCAGGATTCTTCCGGCATCACCCAGCCGCTCCTCGCACTCTTCCATCAGAGCCTCCATTTCGGGGCTTTCGTGCAGGGCTTCTTTCATATCCCGGTCGGCTTCCACATTCAGCAGTACCTGGGGGGTAATGGGCATCCGGCCCGCCAGGGTGCTCAGCGGTTCGCCGGTCTTTTTCATCACCCGCATCAGCTGGATGGCCGAAAGCTCGCCATCGCCGGTGGGCATATATTCCCGGAAGATGATATGCCCCGATTGTTCTCCGCCGATGTTATAGCCGTTTTTCCGCATATTTTCCAGCACATAGCGGTCGCCCACCTTGGTGGTCTCGGCATGGATCCCGTTTTCTTTGGCAAAGCGGAAAAAACCAAAGCTGCTCATCACCGTCACTACGGCGGCATCACCGGGCAGGCGGCCTTCCGCCTTCATCTGCCGGGCAAAAATAGCAATCATCTGGTCGCCATTTACCACATGGCCCTTTTCATCCACCGCCAGGCAGCGGTCGGCATCGCCGTCAAAGGCCACCGCCAAATCGTACTTCCCGCCGGTCATCAGGCTGGCCAGGTGCTCCACATGGGTACTGCCGCACTCCCGGTTAATGTTGGTTCCATCGGGGGCATCGCACAGAATGGTCGCTTCTGCCCCCAGCAGAGAAAACAGTTCCTCCGCCGTTCTTACCGCGGCGCCATTGGAACAATCCACCAGCACCTTCATGCCGGTCAGCTTTTCCGGTACAGTGGAGGCCAGGTAGGCCGCATAAAGGGCCGCTGCCTCGTGATCTTCGCAGCAGGTGCCTATCTCTTCCGGCTCCACCGGAATCATGGGAATATCCCGATCCAGCAGCATCCGCTCTATTTCATCTTCTTCGTCATCGGTCAGCTTGTAGCCCTCCGGGCCAAAGATCTTGATGCCGTTGAATTCGTAAGGGTTGTGAGAAGCCGAAATGACCACACCGGCCGAAGCTTTTTTCTGTACCGTAAGGTACGCCACCGCCGGGGTGGGAACCACTCCCAGCAGCACCACATCGGCGCCGCCGGCCATCAGGCCGCCGGAAAGAGCGGCCTGCAGCATTTCGCCGGAAAGACGAGTATCCCGGCCAATCACCACCACAGGGCGGGTTTCGGGGTGTTCCCGGCGAATTACTTCGGCCAGGGCCATGCCCACTTCCTCTGCCCGGCGGAGGGAAAGATCCCGGTTGGCAATGCCGCGAATGCCATCGGTTCCAAACAATCTGCCCATATCATTTCGTCTCACTTTCTCAGTTGGTTTTGGTTCCGCCTACCCAGCGGAAATGCCCCGAAATGGGGTGGTTGCGGTGACAGCGCAGCAGGGCGTCCTCCTCCCTTTTGGGCTGCCCGCTGTTATGGATGAGGTACGGAATACCGTCTTTGTTCCGCTTGTCGGAGATGATGCCGATGTGCCGTCCCTCAAAAGTCACAATATCCCCCGGCTGCCATTCGGCTATTTCGTAGGGGTCGGTGGTCAGGCTTTCGGCATATCGGCCAAAGAACACCCGCAAATTCGGCACCCGGCGAAAATCGATGTTGGGGTCAGGGGTTCCCTGTACGCGCGGGTAAAGCTCGGTATTTTCAGCAATATCGGCATCGATGAGCGCTTTGAGGTCGTACCCGGCATTTTGGAAGGCCCGCCACACCACATCGGTGCAGACGCCGCGATCCTCCGGCGGGTAGCCCCCGGCAAAGTAGCTGGGGTCATAGGTGGGGTGATTTTCGGCATCCTGCCGGGCCCCCAGCATGATGTCGGTGTAATCATCAATTCCATCGCCATCGGCATCCAGCGGGCTTTGCAGCGTTTCAATGCCGAAATACTCCGCCGTATAAGTTTTATGGGGCAGCAGGTTCCAATAATCCAGCCCCAGCAGAACAAGCACGATGGCCAGCGCGGCCAGAATCCACGGCCAGCGGCGGTGTTTTTGTTTTTCCATGGTTAGAATGACAGCGTCATCTGGGCATCCGGCACACCGTCCGGCGCCTCCAGATGGAGGTGGTTATAGGCCAGCCGGGTGACGCAGCGTCCCCGGGGGGTTCGGGTCAAAAAGCCAATCTGCATCAGGTAAGGTTCGTAAACATCTTCCAGTGTTACGCTTTCTTCCCCTACCGCAGCAGCCAGCGTATCCAGCCCTACCGGGCCGCCGGCATAGTTCTGGATGATGGTGGAGAGAATGCGGCGGTCGATGCGGTCCAGGCCAAGGTAATCCACCTCCAGCCGTTCCAGCGCTTCGGCAGCTATTTCCGGCGTGATGACGCCGCTGCCCTGTACCTGGGCAAAGTCCCGAACCCGCTTTAAAAAGCGGTTGGCAATACGGGGGGTGCCGCGGCTGCGGCGGGCCAGCTCCATGGCGCCCTCGGCTTCACAGGGAATGCCGAGGATCCCGGCCGAACGGGTGACAATCTGGGAAAGCTCTTCCGGGGTGTACAGCTCCAGCCGGAACACCACGCCGAAGCGATCCCGCAGCGGGGCCGAAAGCTGCCCGGCCCGGGTGGTGGCTCCCACCAAAGTAAACCGGGGCAGATCGATGCGGATGGAACGGGCACTGGGGCCTTTGCCAATGATAATATCCAGGGCATAGTCCTCCATGGCGGGGTACAGTACCTCTTCCACGCTGCGGTTCAGGCGGTGAATTTCATCGATGAACAGAATATCGTTTTCATTGAGGTTGGTGAGCAGCGCCGCCAGATCACCGGGCTTTTCGATGGCCGGGCCGCTGGTGACGCGGATATTGACCCCCATTTCCGCCGCGATAATCTGCGAAAGGGTGGTTTTTCCCAGGCCGGGAGGGCCGTAGAGCAGCACATGATCCAATGGCTCCCCGCGCAGACGGGCTGCCTGCATAAAAACCGAAAGATTTTCTTTGACCTGTTCCTGGCCAATGTATTCTTCCAGCGTGTGCGGGCGAAGGGAGTATTCATTATCCCGGTCGTTTTCGGTAACTTCCGGAGCCACAAAACGGTTCTCCAGATCCATCTCATATTCCGGCTGCTTGCCTCTATCAAACATGGTGTAGTCTCCTCTCTTTGGGAGTGATTGCAAGGGTTCTTTTACCCTCTGGTAAAGGCCTTCAGGGCCCGGCGAATCAGCTCATCCACCGCCAGGCTGTCTTCCATGGGGGCAATGACGGCGGCGGCATCGGTCTGGCCGTAGCCCAGCGCCACCAGCGCACTGATGGCTTCGCTTTTGGCATTGTTGTGGGTGCTGCCGCTTACCGCCTCTATGCCGCCGTTTTCGGCAGTAAATTCCGCCGAAAGGTCATCATCGCTCACCTTATCCCGCAGTTCCAAAATAATGCGCTGGGCCAATTTGGGCCCTACGCCTTGTGCTCGGGTGAGGGCTTTGGCATCACCGGCGGCAATGGAAAGCATCAGCCGATCGGGGGAGGAATCGGAAAGGATGGCCAGCGCCACCCGGGGGCCTACCCCGGAAACCCCGATGAGCAGCCGAAAGCAGCGGCGCTCCTGCTCGGTGGAAAAACCGAACAATTCCACGCCGTCCTCCTTGACCCACAGGTGGGTCAGCAGCGTGACCTCCTGCCCGCGGCCGGGCAGACTGGAAAGGGTGTGGGTAGAGGCTGCGCACTGGTAGCCAATGCCGCAGGCTTCCACCACGCAGTAGGTGGGGGCTACCTGCCGCAGCAGGCCGGAAATACTGTATATCATGTCTTTTTCTCCTTATAGGCGATGGGTTTGCCGCGCCGATTGCCGCCGCGGATTTCTGCCAGTGCCGTGGTAGGCAACCGGCTGGCGCCATTGTGCCCATGGCAGATGGCAATGGCCAGGGCATCCGCTGCATCATCGGGCTGGGGAACAGCTTTGAGGCTCAAAAGGCGGCGGGTCATTTCCATCACCTGTTCTTTTTCGGCTTTGCCATAGCCAACCACCGCCGATTTGACCTGCAGCGGCGTATAGCTGAATACCGGTACGCCCTGCTGTTCTGCGGCCAGCAGCAGCACGCCGCGGGCTTCCGCCACAGCAATGGCTGTGGTGCGGTTGGTGGTGAAAAAAAGCTGTTCCATCGCCACCGCATCGGGGCGATACTCGGTTAAAAGGCTCACCATATCATCATAAATCTGCCGCAGGCGGGTTTCGAAGGGCAGCTCCGCAGGGGTGGTAATGGCGCCGTATTCCACCAGGGAAAACCGGACGTTATTATAATCCACCAGGCCCACGCCCACAATGGCATAGCCGGGGTCAATCCCCATAATGCGCACCGCAACGTCCCCCTTCCCGCAGTCCATTTTTTCATAGCAGCCGGGCACTTCTACCCATAATGATACATCTTATATCGTACCATAAGAACGGACGTTCCGCAATAAAAAGATGCGATTATTTAAGGAATATTTACAGATGGGGACGACGAATTTTGCCGCAAGAAATGACTCTCGTGCGCACGCGCGTGCGTGCCCGGATATGCTCATACACGCGCACGAGGGCAAAAAAATTTGGAACAGACAAAAAGAGACGCCCGAAGGCGTCTTTTTCTTTGTTGCAAACCGGCATTAACCAAAGTAAGCTTCAAAATCTCCGAAAGAAGTGACTTTTTGTAGTTTAACGTCTGCAAAGGAATCCACAATTTTTATCTTAATTGTTTCACTCGCAAACGCACTGCTGTTTGATACTTTTACTTTGTAATCGCCAAAACTATTTACAAATTGAACTTTCAGATCTGCACCGCTGCTAACAATAATAAACCTTACTTTTTTCCCTCGTAATCTTGCTAAATAGCTTTTCGAATAACTCATTTTCTTATTTCCTCCTGTTTATTTCTATTCCTGCAGCATTATACATGCTGATTACCTCCTGCAAATCGAAGGGACGTTTATATTTTATTGATAATGCCCTATCTTCACTTTTTAATATCCTGCAGATATAGATCTTTTCAAGAACAGCTTTTACGCTATCCTCATCAGGATTTGGCAGCGATACCAATTTATCAATAATCTAGCTGATTGGAATCATATGTTCATCATGAAAAACATCGCGAAAAATGAATTTATCACCTCTCTGAACTTTCCTGTTTTCGCGAGGAACATTTCCATTCCCTGTATATTCAGAAATTAACACTGGCTCCTCATTTTCACAGTGAACATATTGTCTATAAGAATAAGCCCACATATCTTGAACGGATAATTTTTCCCACAACAGCATGGCAGAAGTGGAAAAATAATATTGACAAGGTTTCAACTCGTATTGACGAAGGATTTGTCCCAAAAGGTATTTGGGATTGGATATTCTATAGATGCTGTCGCCCTCTGTGCTTACCAACGCATTATCCTCGGATTGAAGCGCTTTAATAAAATCTATAATAATGCCGATTACTTTATTGCCCATGGCATTCTATCCCTTCCCCTTTAATAACCGATATTGGTTAATGTCATTATATACCGAATTTGGTTAATATGTCAATAAGGAGGGTGGTGCATGATTTCCTTTGATAATCTGTGGAAAACAATGAAGAAAAAGGGCATTACTCAGTATGCTTTAATCAAAATTTATAACATCAGCCCTGCGCAAATTACCCGATTAAAGCGAAATGAAAGCGTTAGTACCCATACTATTGAGGTCTTTTGTAAAATACTCCAATGTAATGTTGAGGACATTATGACATACATTGAAGATGAGGAATAACCGCTGGCATAAATGCTGGCGGTTATCTATTTGTCTATTGCAAACTCGCAGACGCTCTCCATGTCAATGTAAACTACCTCCTAACGCAGGATGATGCCTTTGTGCTGGATGCCGGCGAGCGATATGGGTATCGCGGCAAAAAAGGTGCCGAAGCGCTTGTAGGGGAACTGACCGGTCTGTTTTCCGGCGGCGAACTGGCGGAAGAAGATATGGATGAGCTGATGCTTGCTATCCAAAAGGCTTACGAGATCGCCAAGGAGAATAACCGGAAATATGCGCGGAAAGATCATACTGAGAAGAATGATTGATTCCCTCCTGCGTAAGCCAAAGGAGGTGTATCCATGCAGCTAAACTCGTCCATTCGCATAATGGAAAAAGCAAATCGTATTGTAAAAGCGACTGGCTCACGGGAACCCGAACCCATCTCCGATCATTTGGGGATCATCATTATGCCGGTAGACTTCACCAAGCAAAAGGGTGTTTATAAGGAGATAGAGAGAAACCACTTTATCTTCATAAAAAAAGACCTGTGCTCTGAAATGCACAGGATCGTCCTGCTCCATGAGATCGGTCATGCAGTGCTGCATCGAAACGAGGCAAAGCTGTTCTCTGATCTCAATGTGTTCGATGTGAAGAATGACCGTATGGAATATGAGGCGAACTGCTTTGCCGCGGAGGTCACCCTGCCAGATGATGAGGTCTTAAATTATTTACAGGAAGGTTTCAATATGGAGCAAATCGCCAAAGCCATGAACACGGATATCAACCTTGCTGCCATGAAGGCAGCGAACCTGAACCGAAAGGGTTATTCTTTCCGGCTGCAGGATAGCAGGAGTGACTTCTTGAAGCCGTGAAGCTGATGGCAGCATCATTTTTCCACAACACATAGCAGAAAAACGCAGCCCGCCGCTGGCAGAAATGTCGGCAGGCGGCTGCTCTTTTTATTGATGTTCAAGTTGAACACCGACGACTTTGTTGACAGGCTTCCCAGTGGAAGGTATGATAATAGCAGCGAAATGGACGAATTTTATAAGAGTGGAAATATCCACTTTATCAGGAGAGAGGAAACAGATTTTTGAAATAGGAAATTGGAGGGCATCACAATGTTGATGAACAACAATGAATACATCGAGATTATAGAAACTATAAAAAGTGAGATCAGAGGAGCGCAGTATAAGGCTGCGCTCAATGTGAACCGTGAATTGATTATGCTCTACTACCATATCGGTACGGTCATAAACGAGCATAAAACCTGGGGCAGCAAGTTTGTTGAAAACCTTGCCGCAGATATTCGTATTTCCTTTCCGAATGTCAAGGGCTATTCTGTGCGAAATCTGAAGTATATGGCGAAGTTTGCAGAGACTTATCCTGACGAAGAATTTGTGCAGACGGTGTCTGCACAAATTCCGTGGTCGCACAATACGGCTATTTTAGATAAGGTCAAAGATGCTGAGCAGCGGGTTTGGTATATCGAAAAGACAGCTGAGAATGGTTGGTCACACAATGTCCTTATCCATCAAATCGAAAGCGGTTTGTATGAGCGTCAAGCGCTTGCGGGAAAGATTTCAAATTTTGAGACCCGTCTTGCTTCGCCGCAAAGTGAGCTGGCGGCACAGACCATGAAAGACCCATATATCTTTGATTTTATCCCGTTCAGCGAAGATATGGTCGAGCGTGATATAGAGAACGCTTTGGTCAAGGATGTTACCAAGCTGCTCCTGGAGCTTGGCACCGGCTTTGCTTTCCTTGGCAATCAGTATCACCTCAATGTAGGCGGCGATGACTTTTATATCGACCTCTTGTTCTATAATCTTAACCTGCACTGCTATGTGGTGATCGAACTGAAAACCGGTGAGTTTAAGCCGGAGTATGCCGGACAGCTCAATTTCTATCTGTCAGCGGTAGATGGTATCATCAAGCATCCGGAGGACAATCCCTCTATCGGACTGCTGCTCTGTAAGAGCAAGAATGACCTTGTTGCCGAGTACGCACTAAAGGATATGTCCAAGCCCATTGGTGTCAGTGAATATAAAATCACCAGCAGTCTGCCGGAAGCATTGAGCAAGCAGTTCCCCTCCGTTGAGGACATTCAAAAACGGATCAAGAAATGACTGCTGAAATGGTGGAAGATGCAATGTGGGAGATCAGCAACCCAAAGTATAAAACCACAGCCCTCCGCTGGCAGAAATACCGGCAGGGGGCTGTGTTTTTATTGATGTTCAAGTTGAACATCAGATCCGTTATTTTCAACTGGAGGCGAAAACATAAATGAATTTTTCCTTGTCTCGCAAAAATCTTTCCCACCGTTACCATTGACAACCTGTCCAATAAGCGGTACAATGGCAATAATAAAAGAAAAAAACACCCTGCGGGGTGGGAAAGGATTGCCGTCCTTTCGCCACCCATCTTTGTGATCACGCGACGATCACGCAGACTTTATACACGAGAGTGCTGTATTTTCGTGCTTACCATAGCACGATTGATACCAGAAAGTCAAGCGTATCGTTTTATCTACGGAGAACGGGGCTTGGCTTTTCTTTTTGTACCATGTGTATGAACATTGAAAAATCGATTACCACGGGCCATGTACCAGATAGCCCATCGCAACCGGATTCCCTTTGCACATGAAGGCCCCGGTGCCTGCCAGTAGAACACAGAACGCTGACAAGGGTAATTGCAAAGTCGAAGCAGAAAAGGATACCTTTGTTGCCTCAAGGAGCTTGCCACGACCCTATTAGCAGTAGGAGAGCAAGCCGGCAGCAGAAACGAGGGTGAAAGACAGATCAGGGAAAAGGCGTGTGTTGCGCCGGTGTCCAGATCCTCTGGCCAAACTATTCTGCGCCCTGCGACACTAAAATTATTTTTTACTGTATTTACGACTTTTGCATTATGCGCCACCAGAGGGAGCTCACAAAAACTTCTTTTTGCGATATCCCTCTGCAGTACATATTTGGTGGACGATACAGGACTTGAACCTGTGACCCTCCGCACGTCAAGCGGATGCTCTTCCAGCTGAGCTAATCGTCCATTTTTGGTTGCTCGATTATTTTACCATAGTATGGGGTGGGCTGTCAAGCCCTTTTCCCCTATCCTTTTGCAAAAAACACCACCGGCCAGGGTGCTTGCCCTTAGCCGGTGGAATTTTATCACTGTGGAATTTTTTATTGCATACGGCCTACCTGCTGCCGGATCAGGGCACGTTTCAGGCGGGCTTCCGCCAGTGCCAGTTCAGCATCGGAAAGGTTGCCGCGGTCCAGCAGTTCGCGCGCTCTATTTTCGGAGGCTTTGCTGCGTTCCACGTCAATCTCTTCCGCCCACTCAAAGGTGGTCGCAGAAAGATGCACTTCGCCCGAAAGTACCGAAACCATACCGCCCATACAGGCTGCCATACGTTTCTGTCCCTCAACGATTACCTCTGCCGCTCCCATGCCCAGCGCGGTAACATAATTGGTATGCCGCGCCCGGATACAGATATCACCATCGATGGTGCGCAGCCGCAGGCTTTCAGCCTTTCCGGCAAAAAATTCACCGTCGGGGGTTACAATGCGCAGATGAAACTCGTTCATGGTTTATACTCCTTTTTTGGCCTTTTCCACGGCTTCGTCAATGGTGCCTACAAACAGGAAGGCTGATTCGGGCAGGTCATCGTGCTGGCCCTCAATGATCTCCTTAAAGCCGCGGATGGTCTCCTTCAAAGGAACGTACTTGCCGGCCATGCCGGTGTACTGCTCCGCTACATGGAAAGGCTGAGAGAGGAAACGCTGAATCTTACGGGCACGACTTACGGTATTCTTATCCTCTTCGGAAAGTTCTTCCATACCCATAATAGCGATGATATCCTGCAGTTCCTTATAGCGCTGCAGAATGCGCTGAACCGCACGAGCTACTTCGTAGTGCTCCTGGCCGACAACTTCCGGGGAAAGGATACGGCTGGTGGAATCCATTAGTACATAATATTGCGTATTTCTACCGGAAGGAGACCGTTAATGCGTTCCACATTGTTCGACTATGAATGGCAGTTTCTCACCCAAATGATCACCCGGATCCACTATGCCCCCACCTATGAGGAACTGTGCCGCCTGATGCTGGAAGACCAGCTGCCGGCTTTAATTCCCTTTGACCGGGCAGTTGTTTTCCAAACGGCACGTCAGGGTGGACAGGGAACCATCAGCTGCCCCTACACCTGCCGCATGGAGCCGGACCCCAAGAAAAATCCGTTCCTGAACCGGCAGGTCATTCCGCGCTGGTCGCAGTTCATCATGGCGCCGCACAGCAATGTGTTTTTGCAGTCGGATATTATTACTGCGCAGGACTGGCCGGACTGGGAGCAATCCGATATTTATAAAAACATTTGGGAGCCGTGTCATCTTTACTGGGCGCTGGGCGCCTCCATCCAGTACCGCGACCGCCCGCTGGCGCTGATGGCGCTGTTCCGGGAAAAGGACAAAGAGGATTTTACCTCCAAAGAGTTCTATATTCTGCACTCGCTGAAAGACGCGCTGGAACGCAAATTCTACAGCCTGCTGATGACCGGCGGCGGCGATCTGCTGAGCAGCCGCATTCAGCAGGCCGCTGTCAATTATGGTCTGACCAAGCGGGAAGCCGAAATTGTGGATCTGGTATGCCACAATCTTTCCACTGAAGAGATCTGCGATAAACTGTTCTTGGCGCCCTCCACCCTCAGCAAGCATCTTTCCAACATTTACAGCAAGGTAAAGGTCTCCAGCCGTATCCAGCTGATGGCGATGTTTACCCAGTAAGCTTTAAAGGAGCCTTCCGGCTCCTTTTTTGCGTGGAAAATTCATGCAGGGGGAGTCGGGCAGGCCGGGAAAATGCCGGCGCGATTTTTGTCGCTTTCTTGACGATCCGTTGTGATAGTAGCTAAAAATTGATGCCTTTATTTATACTTTACGGACAAAGTATCGGAATTGGTCATATGACCTTTTCTTTTACGGGGCGCTGTGCTATTTTTTTGATAGAAAATAACTACAGGGTGTAGTTGCTGGAGAAGCGTTCCAGGGTTTCGGCGTCCTTCACCACAAAGCACTTTTTGCGGTAATCGATGATGCCCTGCTGGATACAGCTGCGCACCACCCGGTTGACACTGCGCAGCGGCGCCCGTACCTGAGAAACCAGCTCCTCTTTGGTCAGGCGGGAAAGCTGTCCCCGGCTGTAGTAGCTCCAGATGCAGCCCAGCACCCGTTCCCGGATGGGCAGCAGCGCAATGCGCGACATGGAATCGGAAGTGACATACATCCGGCGGGTCAGCATTTCACAGAGGTAAAGATCAAAATCGAACACCTCCTGCATCCAGTGGAACACCGTTTCCTTATCCATCACCAGAATACTGCAGGCGGTTTTGGCAAAAACCTCGTAGGGCTTGTACTCCGGGGAAAAAATTTCCACTTCGCCAAATACTTCGCCGGTGGAAAAGGTATTGACCACAATGGCATTGCCGCCGCCCGATTCTTTTTGTACTTCCACCACGCCGGAGCGGATGATGTAAAGACAGCAGGCCGGTATTTGGCTGGGTGTGATGATGCAGGCCCCAGCGGGATATTCCCGCTGCTGAAATTTTTGCCGGATTTCCGGCGGAGCCGACGCGGCCAGCTCCAAAATATCAATGGCCATGGCACCCTCCCTTTCCTTTGGTGGAAACTTAGGTTATTATAGCACTATGTTTCCCCGCTGAAAAGGGACAAATGAATGATTACGTGGCACACGCCTGTAATAAACGACCGTAAAAAGGAAAATGAAACCAAAAAAGGAGAAACCAAAATGAAAAAGCTTATCTGTGCAGTACTCGCTCTGCTGATGGTGTTTTCTCTGGCGGCCTGCGGCGGTAATAATAACCAGCCCCAGCCCTCAGATAACCAGGGCAGCGAAAAAACCAAGGTCATTTACATCGGTGGTTCTCTGGGTGATGCCGGCATTGCCGACGCGACCTATGAGGGCTTCCAGCGCATCGTAAATGAGCTGCCTGTGGACGGCACCTACATCGAGCTGCCCACCGATCCTTCTGCTTACAAGGCTACCCTGCTGGATGCCTGTGACCAGAAGCCCGCTATGATCTTCACCTCCGCCGGCAGCGGCATGGTTGATGAAGTCATTGCTGCCGCTCCCAACTATCCCGACATCAAGTTCATGGTTCTGGATACCGCTCTTTCTCAGGCCGGCATCAGCGAACTCAGCAACTTTGTAGGCGTTCTGTGCGCCCAGAATGAAGTTTCCTTCCTGACCGGTTACCTGGCCATGCGCATGAGCAAGACCGGCAAGATCGGCATTGTGGTAGGCGTTGAGTATCCCACCCTGAGCGACTTCATTACCGGCTACATCAGCGGCGCTCAGTATGCCAATCCCGACGCTCAGGTAGCGGTTTCCGCTTCCGGCGACTTTGTAGACCAGGCTGCTGCCAAAGAGACCGCTCTGGCCCAGATCCGTCAGGGCTGCGACGTAATCTATGCTGTAGGCGCTGCTTCCTCCTTCGGTACTCTGGAAGCCTGCAAGGAATCCGGCGTATGGGGCATCGGCTGCGATACCGACCTGGCTGCTCAGTTCATCGGCGTTGATGACGCGCAGGCCGACTGCATCATCACCTCCGCTTATAAAGACTGGGGCACCGTTTCCTACAACTGGGTGAAGCGTGTTCTGGATGGCGCTACCGACATCAACTGGGGCGGCGTAGAAGTTTACGGCATTGCCAACGGCGGCTGCAAGATCATCGAGAACTCCATCTATGAGAAGCAGGTTCCCGCTGACATCCGCGCTGATATGGACCAGCTGGTGGAGGCTGTTACCAAGGGCGAAGTTACCTGCCCCTCCTACTTTGATATGACCGAGGACCAGTACCTCGCACTCAAGAACTCCGTGACCGTAAAATAAACCGCGCACTTTATGGGAAAACGCCGGGGCGGGAAGGATCCTTCCCCTCCGGCGTTCCTTTATTCCTTCCCCCGGAGGTCAATATGGCAGAACAAATTTTATTGATGGATAACATCACTGTGATCTATCCCAACGGCTTTGCCGCCAACCGCAATGTGCGCCTGGCCTGTGAACGCGGATCGATCCATGCGCTGCTGGGCGAAAACGGCGCCGGCAAAACCACCCTAATGAAGGTCCTGTTCGGTTTTTTGGAGCCGACAGAAGGCCAGATTGTGCTGAAGGGCCAGCCCATCCGCTTTAAGGATTCGCTGGATGCTATTCGGCATGGGGTAGGCATGGTGCACCAGCACTTTATGCTGGTGGATGAGCTGACCGTGGCCGAAAACCTGGTGCTGGGCATGGAGCCGCTGCGTCGCGGACTTTTTGATATGGAAGAAGCCGTACGCATGACCGAGGAGATTGCCAAGAAGTATAACTTTGAGGTGGATCCCCGCGCCACTGTGGCGGAGTGCTCCGTCGGCGTAAAGCAGAAGATCGAGATTATGAAGGCGCTGCTGCGCGGTGCCGAAATACTGATTCTGGATGAACCGACTGCCGTACTGACTCCGCAGGAGGTTACCGAACTTTTTGTGGAACTGAAAAAGCTGCGGGATATGGGGCACACCATTGTGTTCATCTCTCACAAGCTGAATGAAGTAAAGGAACTGTGCGACAGCTTTACCATCCTGCGGCGCGGCCGCACTGTGGCGGTAGGCAATGTTGCAGAATACAACGAGCAGGAGCTTTCCAACCTGATGGTGGGTCGCGATGTTTCTCTGGAAGTGGAAAAGAGCGCCCCCACCGGCGAACGGCACGAGGTGCTGCGCACCGAGGATCTGTGCTACAACGGAGCCAGCGGCAAACCGCTGCTGCAGCACGTTTCTTTTTCGCTGTATCAGGGCCGTATCCTGGGCGTAGCCGGCGTAGAAGGCAACGGCCAGAAAGAGCTGAGTGAAATCCTGACCGGGCTGCGTCCCTTCCACCGCGGGGAGATTACCCTGGAAGGGGAAAGCATCAAGAAGAAAACAGTGCGGCAAATTCGTCAGATGGGCATCAGCAATATCTCCGAAGACCGCATGACCTACGGCTGCGCCCCCACCATGAGCGTAACCGATAATATCATTGCCGACCGTTACTACAGCGGGCAGTATTCCCGCGGCATCCGGCTCAATGTCAAGGCGATCCGCCGCGACGTAGAGGACCTGGTAAAAACCTTTGATGTGGTATGCCCCAGCTCTTCCAGCATGGCCGGCATGCTTTCCGGCGGCAATATCCAAAAGATGATTGCTGCGCGGGAATTTACCAGCGATGCCAGGGTTATTGTGGCCAATCAGCCCACCCGCGGTATTGATGTAGGTTCTTCCGAATTCATTCATCGGCAGCTGGTGCGGCTTTCCCGGGAGCAGGATGCCGCAGTGCTGCTGGTTTCGGCCGATCTGACAGAGCTGCTGCAGCTGAGCGACAGCCTGATTGTGATGTTCGGCGGCGAGATTACCGCCTACTTCCCGGATTCCAGCCAGGTGACCGACCTGATGCTGGGAGAATATATGCTGGGAGTCCGGCGCATGTCCGCCGAAGAGATACAGGAGGCGCTGCAATGAAAAAATCTTCCCATTTTGCCATCAAGCACTTTGAACTGATCCGCATTGCGGCGGCGGTGCTCATTGGCTTTGCGCTGGCGCTGGTCTTCCTGCTGTTTGTCAGCAAAGATCCCATGAATGCCATCCGCACCTTTATTCTGGGCCCGTTCCAGAGCACCCGCCGGTTCTTTAATATCATCGAGCTGGCCATTCCCCTGCTATTTACCTCGCTGGGTATGTGCTTTATGCTGCGGGCCGGCGAGTTCAACCTAATTGTCGAGGGCGGCTTTATGCTTTCCGGCGCCATTACGGCGTGGTTGGCTTCCACCGTTCTGCCCGCCGATTTTCCGCCTGTTCTGTTCCCGGCGGTCTGCATTTTGGCCGGCGCTGTCGTGGGCGGCATCTGCGGCGCTATCCCGGCGCTGCTGAACATTAAGTGGAATGCCAATGTTGTCGTTGTCACCATTATGCTGAACTACGTACTGACCTACGCTTCCACCTATGTACTGCGTTACTGGATGCGCGATAACACCGTCACTTATCTTGGTTCCAACCGCATTGCGGCCAATGCCAAGCTGCCGGTGCTGCTGCGCGGAACCGATCTGCACGCCGGTATCTTTATCGTTATTCTGGCGGCGATTTTTACCTGGTGGTTTATGAACCGCACCACCAAGGGCTTTGAGATTAAAGTCACCGGCCAGAACCGCAGCTTTGCCAAGTACATCGGCATCAATGTAGCCAGCGCCATGCTGCTGGCACAGGTTATCGGCGGCGCGCTGGGCGGCATTGGCGGCGCAGTGGAAATTCTGGGCAAGTACGACCGCTTCCTGTGGACGGCACAGACCGGCTACGGCTTCAGCGGCCTGATGATTACCGTACTGGCCCGCAACAATCCCATTGCCATTCCCTTTGTTACCCTGCTGTTTGCCTATCTGCAAATCGGTGCCAACATTGTAGGTACCACCACCGATGTTCCCTCTGAGTTCGTCATGGTCATTCAGGCCATCATCATCCTGCTGGTCGCGGCCACGCTGTTCCTGGATTCTTTCCGCAAGCGTGCCGTTGTGCGGCTGGCGCAGCAGAACAAGGAGGTGTAACAGATGTCTCAATTTCTGACTGCCGATTATCTCATTTCGTTCTTATTTTCGGTCATCCGTATGTCCACGCCCATCATTTTCTGTGCTTTGGGCGCGCTGATTGCCAACCACGCCGGAGCCATCAATATGGCGCTGGAGGGCATTATGCTCACCGCTTCGCTGCTGGCTGTTATGTTCAGTGCCTGGATGCAGAGCTGCTGGGCCGGCCTGCTGGGCGCCATTGTAGGCGGCCTGCTGATGTCCCTGCTGTTTGCGTGGCTGCATCTCTATAAAGATTCCGATCTTATCATCACCGGTCTGGCGCTGAATACCATGGCCTCCGGCGGTACGGTGTATATTCTGTACCTTGTCTGCGGCGATAAAGGCACCAGCCGTCTGCTGCCCAGCATCAACCTGCCCAATGTGGAGCTGCCTCTCATCAAGGATATTCCCGTACTGGGGCCGGTGCTTTCCGGTCACAACATCCTGACCTATCTGGCGCTGGTGGCGGTATTCCTGTGCTGGCTGCTGGTTTTCCGCAGCCGCCTGGGTCTGCGCATCCGCGCAGTAGGCTTCAATCCCAATGCGGCCTCTTCGGTCGGTATCAGCGTACGGCGCATCAAGTTTGATGCCTTCCTGCTTTCCGGCCTGTTCGCCTCCCTGGGCGGCGCGTTTATGTCCATGGGCTATCTTTCCTACTTTGCCCGCGATATGATGGCCGGCCGCGGCTACATCGGTATTGCGGCGGCTACCCTGGCGGATGGACGCTGTCTGGCCACCCTGCTGGCTTCTCTCGGTTTTGGTACTGCCAATGCCGCTTCCATTACGCTGGCTACCCTGAACCTCAAGGCGGATCTGGTGGCAATGATTCCCTATCTGGCGACCGTTATCGGGTTGGTTATCGTTTCTGCCCGCAAGCAGGCCAAAGCCCGCAAGCTGCAGGCTGCTGATTAAAAATAAGATCAAATTAAGAGAAGAAGGAGCATATTGCTATGAGTTTCGAAGTAAAAGACTGCATTAAAAAGCTGCATCATTCCGGCTTTATTGTAAAGGATCTGGACCGTTCTCTGCGCTTCTATCAGGATACCCTTAAAATGGATCTGAAAATGCGCTGGATTGAGACAGCGGAGCAGTGCGACGTAGGGATGTGTGTCCCCGGCTGCAAGCTGGAACTGGCACAGCTGGTGGGCTACGGTGCCGAAGTGGAACTGATTCAGTTCCTGGATGAAGCCGGTACCGATGCCCTACTGGAGCCCAACCACATTGGCGTAGGGCACATTTCCTTTGAGGTTTACGACCTGCAGGCCATGGTGGCCTATCTGGAGGAGGCCGGTTACAAGATGGCCAGCGAAGTTATGGTGGTGCCGGAACTGAACATCACCTGGGTGCACGCACTGGATCCGGACGGCGTGCACATTGAACTGATGCAGTTCCTGAACCAGGACTAAACCTTTATCACTACGCAAAGCGAGGGATCTTAATGGGAACTTTGCAAGCCCATATCCGTTTGGATTCATCACTGAATATCCGCTATGCCCTGCTGCCCGGTGATCCCGGCCGGATTGACCGGATTGCCGAGCACCTGCAGGAAGTAACTGAACTGGCCTATAACCGGGAATACCGCAGCATTGCCGGCACCTATAAAGGGGTGCGGGTATTGGCGGTTTCCACCGGCATCGGTGGGGCTTCCATGGGGATTGCCGTGGAGGAACTGCATAACTGCGGTGTAAAGTGCGCCATTCGCATTGGCAGCTGCGGTGCCCTGCAGCATAACATTGCCCCCGGCGAGCTGGTGCTGGCCGAAGGCGCGGTACGCGATGACGGAGCCTCGGCGGCCTACCTGCCGCTGGGCTATCCGGCTGTGGCCGATCACCGCCTGCTGGAATGCTGCTGTGCGGCGGCGGAAGAAAAGGGCTTTGCCCACTGCTGCGGCTTGGTGCGCAGCCACGATAGCTTTTACACCGATGAGGAAATGGAAATTTGCCACACCTGGTCGGCCCGCGGCATTCTGGGGGCGGATCTCGAAACCTCCGCTCTGTTCACCATCGGACGGCTGCGCGGTGTTGCGGCAGCTTCTATCCTGAACAATGTAGCCCCCTACGAAAGTGACGTAGCCGAAAGCGTGGCCGACTATGTAGGTGGCGACCGGCTGGCCATGCAGGGGGAACAGAACGAAATCATTACAGCGCTGGAGGCGTTTGTGCGGTGGGAGGAGCAGTATGAATCACACTAAACAAACCCTGCGGGTCACAGAAATCGAAACGGTGGCTCCCTGCGTCAATCGCTACCGTTTTGTTGCTGCCGAAGGTGCGCTGGCACCCTTTTTGCCCGGCCAATATCTATGCCTTTATTACGAAATAGAGGGGGCAACGGCCTGCCGCCCCTATTCCATCGCTTCTTCCCCCAAAGAAGCTGCCGAGGGCGGGTATTACGAGCTGTTTATCCACGTGGGCGGCAGCTTTACCTCCCATTGGCTGGGGGAGCACATCAAAGTAGGGGATACCATCGCGGCTTCTCATCCTTTGGGGGAATACTGCATTACCCCGGATACCCCTCGAAAAATTGTCGGGATCAGCGGCGGCATGAGCGTAACCCCGCTGCGGGCCATGGCTCACAGCATCGTCGATGAATGGACCGACCGGGAGATGACGCTCTTCTGCGGGTGGGATACCGCCGCAGATATGCTGTACCATGAAGAATTTACCGAACTGGCCCGGCAGTGCAGCCGGATCCACGTTCATTTTGCGGTAGTGCAGGATCCCCTGCCCGGTGATAAACACGGCTATTTCACCGCGGAGGATATTCTGCGCTGCACCGATGCCGCCGAAGCCGCCTACTTCCTGTGCGGGCCGCAGGCCATGTACCAAAGCCTGCACAGCGGCCTGATTGCCGGCGGGGTTGCGCCGGAACGGTACCATCAGGAGGTACCGGGCGAACTGCACTGCCCGCCCTACCCCACTGCCGCCGGAGAAAGCTTTCCGCTGACGGTACAGGTGGGCGGCCATACTGCGGTGGTCAATGCCGCAGCCAATGAAACCGTACTGGTAGCGCTGGAGCGGGCCGGGTTTGCGCCCCGGGCCTACTGCCGCAGCGGCTCCTGCGGTTTCTGCCAGGCCAAGCTGCTGCAGGGGACGGTATGGACCGATCCCCAGCGGGCGGCCGCTCCCACCGAGGGGATGTTCCATCCCTGCTGCTCTTTCCCGCGCAGCGCACTTACCATTGTGCTGCCCCAATAACCTATCATTCTCTCTTTTTCCCTTCTCTTCCTATAAAGGCAGCCGCCGGCTTTCGCCGGCGGCTGCGCTTTGCTTTTGTCGGTATATTTACAGGGTATAGCTGCTGTCCCGCCACTGAATTTCGGTCTCGCTTACCCACTGCGGTTTTTCCCCCTCCCAGCGGCCGTACTCATGGCCGCGCAGGAAACCGATCTTGGTCCGCTCCCCGGTGGCGATCTCATAAAGCATCAGGTTCATACCCCCATCATCAATGAGTTCGTAGGCGATATATTTTTCATCGGGGGAAAGGCTGGCCTCCATGCTCTTGGCGTCCTTATCGGTAGAAACAAAAGGAGGTCCCGGTGAGGTAGGGGTATCCTGAGAAACCCAGGTGTAGCTATCCTCGGCACAGTTATAAATAACCACCGGGCGGCTGGCGATCAGCAGCCGGTTGCTGTCGGCAAACCACTGGATATTGGGAGTAACGCCATAGTACTCGTGTTGAATGGTGCCGTAATACTCGCGATAAACGCGGACATTACAGCAGATGGGCTCCTCTCCCTTATCGAGGGCACTTTTGTGGAATACCACATCGTAATAGGCACCCTCGCCCTGGTCCTCCTCAAGCTCCAGGTACTGCACGATCTCCCCATTCGGCGACCAGATGGGCTCCCGGTAGTGGTTTTCCCCATGCAAATAGCCCACCGAAGCACCATAGACCGCCTCACCGGCCTCGGGATCGGTATACCGGCGATACACCAGGTAACTGCCTCCATTGCAGGAAATGCAGGCCACCGCCAGGTTTTCATCGGTGGGGCAGGTGACAAACTGATCATCGAACTGCGAAAAATCCGGCTCCTGCGGCTGTGGGGCGGACGGTTGATCGGTCTGTGGCTGCGGGTCGGTCTGCGGCGGAACATTGGTATTTTCCTTACCGCCGCAGGCCGTAAGGAGCAGTGCCGCCAATAATAAACACGCCATTAAAATCTTCCCTTGTTTTCTCATTGCGAAGCCTCCTTGTTTCATTCTTTTCTCTGTCTGAATGGACGGGGTTTCCAATTTTTATTCTATCTTGTTTTCGCTTTTTTGACAAGGGAAAGAAATTGACTCTTCGGTATCATATCCGTTACAATTCGGTGCAGATAATTGACAGCACCCCCACTGGGGGATATAATAGCATTGTTATTCCAAAATGCTTGGAGGTTATCCCATGAAATTGTTCCGCGCGGCGCTATCCATCGCCCCCGTAACCGGAGATAACAGCATCGTCCCCATTGCCATTGTGGCTATGGCTGTTGTAGTGGTGATTGCCGCTGTACTGCTGCTTACCTCCCGCAAGCGCTAAAGAACAAAGCTCGGCCCATTTTATCCGCCTGCTAAAGGAGCGGGCGGTATTTTTTTGTCCTAAAGCGGGCAAGCCCTGACAGAAAGCAAAGAACTCCCCGGCCGGGGAGTTCTTTTTCTGTTACAGATCATCCAATGTCATGCCAAAGGGCGGCAGGAACTGCATCATAAACTGCTCCGCTTCCGGCAGTTCCATCTCGTGGATGGCCTGCAGCAGCGTATCATAGGCGCGGTCAAATTCATGGTTGCCCGCCCGGCGTTCCTCGGTGCACTTAATCAGGGCCGAAAGCTTATCCGCCGCCTTGATGTAGGGCTTGTACTCTTCGGTGGGGGTAAACCATGGGGCCATCTCCTGCGCCATCGGCACCGGCAGACGACTCAATAGTGCCGTCTGGGCCTCCTTTTCCACCGCCTTGTATGCGGTTTTAATGCTCTCGTTCTTGTATTTTACCGGGGTGGGCAGGTCGCCGGTCAGTATCTCGGTACAATCGTGATACAGGGCGTACAGCACCGCTTTTTCCGGTTCCAGCGTGCCGCCCCGCTCGCGGTTCAGCAGCGCCAGCGCATGGGCAATGTACGCCGTTTCCAGCGTGTGCTCACACAGGTTTTCCGGCCGGGAAGAACGCATCAGGCACCAGCGGTCAATGTATTTCATGCGGCCCAGCAGGGCATAAAAGGTATTCAGCATCGGTTTATCCTCCTTTTGGTCGTTTTTCATTTTATCACGGGTCGGGGCCGCTGGCAAGCCACGCCGCATTTTGCAGGAGCGCTTGCATAATAACCTGCAAAACCTGCAAAAATGCAGGAAAAATAAATTTCAATTCATTTTAAATAAAATTACGTGGACTATTCAGCTTGTTTCCTTGTCAAAATGAATGAAAATGAAAAAATCCTGCAAAATGGGGTTGCATTTTTCTTTTTCGCTGTTATAATAAAGACCATAGTCCACCGTGACAAAATGAAAATGAATTTTGATAAGGAGATTTCACCATGAAAAAGCTGTTTGCCCTTTTGATGGCCGCCATGATGCTGCTGTGCTGCGTTGCCTGCGGCGGCAATGATACGCCCAATACCCCCTCCGATACCCCTGCTTCCATTACCGTAGGCACCGGCGGTACGGCCGGCACCTACTACGCTTACACCAATGCTGTCGGTATGATCCTGAAGGATGCCACCGGCTACAACTACAATATTATTTCCACCGGCGGCTCCGTTGCCAATATCAATGGCATTGAAGACGGCGACTACAACATGGCCATCGTACAGAACGATACCATGATTAAGGCCTACAACAAGCTGGATGACTTCAACTTCCCCACCGCTATCACTTCTTTCTCCGTTTTGGGCGAAGTTTACTCCGAGGTTATGCAGATTGTCGTCCGCGGTGACCTGAAGGATACCGTCAAGACTCTGGCCGATGTTAAGGGCCTGCGCGTTTCCATCGGCGATGCCGGTTCCGGCACCGAAGCCAATGCCAAAGCCCTGCTGGCCGCCTACGGTGTTTCCACCGATGATATCACCGTACAGAACCTTTCTGCCGGCAGCAGCGCCGATGCCATGAAGGACGGCAAGCTGGATGTCTTCTTCTTCACCTCCGGCGCCCCCACCACCGCCATCACCGAGCTGCAAACCGCCATGGATATCTATCTGCTGGGTCTGGATGATGCCGTCATGGATGAGTTCATCGCCAACAACAAGGTCGGTGACTATGCCGTTTACGCCAAGATGGATGTTACCCATGATCAGTATGAGTGCATCCCTGCCGATGCCCCCATCACCACCATCGGCGTAACCGCTACCTACATCGTTTCCAATACTCTCTCCGAGGACCAGGTCTACAATATGACCAAGGCACTGTGGGAGAGCAAGGATGAGATTGCCAAGGCTCACGCCGTCGGTACCGGCATGGATATCAACAATGCCTTTG
The DNA here is from genome assembly GCA_003453215.1 of Oscillospiraceae bacterium. Lineage (GTDB taxonomy): Bacteria > Bacillota > Clostridia > Oscillospirales > Ruminococcaceae > Angelakisella. The sequence goes on from DMMB01000016.1 coordinate 35,274, forward strand.
TTACCATCGGTAATGTACCGCTGCACCCCGGTGCTGCCAAGTACTACACCGAAATGGGCCTGAACGTCGGCTAACCCCCATCTGTTCCCCATATGCCTGCGGCGGGAGGAGTGCTCTATCAGCCTCCCGCCGCGGCTTTCCCCATTTATTTGATTTATTTGCCGGGTGACAAAAGCGAACCGGCCCAACTGCATTTTGCTGTTCCTCTTTTGTGATCCGGTAAACCGATATTTTTAGGAAAGGACGCTGCCTTATGAGCCATTCCCTACACCACCACACCAATGCTGCCGATACCGCCAAGCTGCTGCAGGAGCTGGACCGCGACAGCAAAAGCCGTACTCTGACCGGCGGCTATAAAACCGCCATGACAGTGCTGTTTGTGCTGTATTCCGTTACTATGATTGCCATGGCGCTGGTTGTTTCCGGCGCTACCCAATACACCCGCCTGCCCGTTTTTGTGGGCATGACCCTTTTTGTGGGCTATCTTAAATACCCGGCCAGCAAAAAAGATGCCCTGCGGGATAATTACTTCCCCTGGTATGATATTGTGCTGGCCTTCGCTTCGCTGGGTGTGTTCTTCTACTATGCCATCGCCCAGCAAAAGATCATCCAGATGGCGAACCGCATCGGCACCACCCAGATTGTGCTGGGCATCATCGGTATTCTGCTGCTGGTGGAGCTGTGCCGCCGTTCCACCGGGATCCCGCTCATCGTGGTCGTGGGGCTGTTCACCATCTACGGCGCCTGGTGGCTGACCAATAACAACCCCAAAACCGCCCTGCGCAATCTTATCTACAATCTGTTCTATAATCTCAACTGCGGTATTTTCTCCTCCCCCATCACCGTTTGCGCGTCTTTCATCGTCCTGTTCATTATCCTCGGTTCCTTCCTGGAAAAGACGGGCATCGGCACTTTCTTTGTTGATCTGGCCAATTCCATTGCAGGCGCCAGTGTAGGCGGCCCTGCCAAAGTGGCCGTTATCTCCAGCGCCCTTATGGGAATGTATTCCGGCTCCTCTGTTGCCAATACCGTTGGCAGCGGCAGCATCACCATCCCCACCATGAAAAAGGTGGGTTATAAACCCGAATTTGCCGCAGCGGTAGAAGCCGCTGCCTCCACCGGCGGCCAGATTATGCCGCCCATCATGGGGGCCGCTGCTTTCCTCATGGCGGAGATCACCGGCGTGCCCTATGCCACCATTGTCGTTGCGGCCATTCTGCCTGCGGTGCTGTATTTCACCGGCATCTACCTTATGGTACACTTTGAGGCCAAACGTCTGGGGCTTAAGGGCCTGCCCAAAGAATCCATGCCGAAGTTCTTTAAACTGCTGGTCAAGAGCGGCTATCTGCTGCTGCCGGTCATCATTCTTGTCATCTGCATGAACTACTACACCGCCGGTATGTCTGCCTGCTTTGCCATTCTGTTCGCGCTCATTATCAGCCTGATTGGCAAGGATAAACACGATCTGGTACGCACCATCGGTCTGCCGCTCATTCCTCTGGCGACCCTGGTTATCCTGTGGCAGGTCATCAAGATAGATACCGGTACCTCCGTTTTTATTGCCATGGTTGTTGCCGTTCTGTGCAGCTTCCTTTCCAAATCGGCTGTTCTCACGCCTAAGCTGGTTGCAGAGGGTCTGCAGGGCGGCGCCGGCAGTTCCATCGGCGTAGCCGTCGCCTGCGCCATGGCCGGCATCATCTCCGGCGTGGTTTCCATGACGGCGCTGGGCACCACACTGGTTGCCGTCATTGTCCCCCTGGCCCAGAAGAGCATCTTCCTGGCTCTGTTCTGCACCATGGCGGCCTGCATTGTCCTGGGCATGGGCGTTCCCACCACCGCNNCATATGTTTGTGTTCTATTTCGGCATCGTGGCGGATATTACCCCGCCCGTGGCGCTGGCTGCCTATGCCGGCAGCGCCATTGCCCACTCCAATCCCCTGAAGACCGGTGTCACTGCCACCAAGCTTGCCATTGGCGCATTCATCATTCCCTACATCTTTGC
>DMMB01000016.1:37495-37882 GCA_003453215.1 Oscillospiraceae bacterium
TTCATCATTCCCTACATCTTTGCGCTTAATCCCAGCCTGCTGTTCATTGATGTGGAAAGCGTCTGGACGCTTATCAGCATCATGGTCACTTCGGTCATTGGTATGGCGGGCATCGCCATGGGCATGACCGGCCACGCCTACGCCCCGATTCCGTGGTATATGCGCATCATGCTGCTGGCCGGCGGCATTCTGCTCATCGATCCCGGCCCCATCACCGATCTCATCGGTCTCCTGCTCATCGGCGTTCCTTTTGCCTTCCAGCTTTTGCAGAACCGCAAGCTGAAAGCCGCTGCAGCAGAATAAGTTCTCATCAAAAGGGCAGTCCCTATGGGGCTGCTCTTTTTTGCCCTCTGCAGCATCCCGGCAGAGGGCCGCAGGCCCGGCGGG
>DMMB01000016.1:38150-38828 GCA_003453215.1 Oscillospiraceae bacterium
AACAGTTCCATTTTCTATGCTATCATCATAGGCAGAAGCGAGGTGTTCCCATGTCTTTGGAGATCGAGCGGAAATTCCGCATCAAAATGCCGGAAAAAGACTGGCTGCGCAGCCGGGAAAAGGTTTCCGCCACTGGGCTGGTGCAGTGCTACCTGACCGCCCGCCCCGGCTGGGAGCGCCGCGTGCGCCAGGCCACCAATGCCTTGACCGGCGAGGTACGCTGCACTTTAACCGAAAAATCGGCCGAAGCCGGTTTGGTCCGCACCGAGCTGGAAAAAGAAATCACTCCGAGCGAATACGAAGCCCTGCTGGAGGAGATGCTCCCCGGCACGCCGGCACTCTATAAGGTGCGCTGGGCCTTTCCCTATGCGGGCCATACCATCGAGATTGACTGCTACCCCTTTTGGGAGGAAGAAGCCATTCTGGAGGTGGAACTCTCCTCCCCCGAGGAAGCCTTTACCCTGCCGCCGGAAATTATCGTGCTGGCCGAGGTAACCGATGATCCAAACCTCAAAAACCGCGCGCTGGCGCTGGCCATGACCCAGTGGAAGAAGGATTTAGAAAATATTTAGTCGGGATTATTCGCAATGTGGATAAAATGAGTAGAATTTCCTGTTGACATTCTTCCTGACAGGAATATAATAGAACCAAGATGTTTCGGGGCGGGGTGCAATTCCC
>DMMB01000016.1:39038-41798 GCA_003453215.1 Oscillospiraceae bacterium
GGGTGCAATTCCCCACCGGCGGTGACGGAGCCTGCGGCTCCCCAGTCCGCGAACAGTGCCACGGCGCTGCCGAGAGGGTGCAATTCCCTCACCGACGGTTACAGTCCGGATGGAAGAAACAGCGCTTTTTTGCGTGTTCAGCGCCCCGCTGCGGTTTTGCCGTATTGGGCGCTTTTGTTTTGCGATGAAACATCTGCATTACAAAAAAAGGAGCATATATACCATGGCAAACACCAATCCCAAACTCAGCCGTCTGGCAAAACTCGGCCTGCTGGCCGCCCTCTCTGTCGTTCTTGTATTCTTTATTCACTTTCCCATCTTCCCCACCGCCAAGTTTTTGGAGTACGACCCGGCCGATATTCCCATTATGATCGCCACCTTTGCCTTTGGCCCGTGGTACGGGCTGATGACCACCATCGTGGTCGCCGTCATTCAGGGCGTGACCGTCAGCGCCTCCGGCGGCGTGTACGGCATCATTATGCACATCATTTCCACCGGCACCTTTGTACTGGTCGCCGGTCTCCTCTACCAAAAGCACAAATCCAAAAAAGGCGCGCTCATCGCCCTTCTTTGCGGCGTAGCGGCCTGGGGGCTTATCATGATGCCCGCCAATCTCATCATTACGCCCATCTTTACCGGTATGCCGGTGGAGGCCATCCGCGCCATTCTGCTGCCCATTATTCTGCCCTTCAATCTGATTAAAGCCGGCATTAACGCCACCGTAACCTTCCTGGTTTACAAGAGCGTTTCGCCGCTGCTGCACCGGTGATTTTATGAAAGAACTGTTCTCCTTTACCGGTCGGGTTATCACCGGCCACCGCCTGGGCCATACCCTTGGCTTCCCCACCGCCAATATTGTTGTCACCCCCAGCGAGAAGATCCCCACCCTTGGCGTTTACGCCGCGTGGGTCACCCTGCCAGATGGCACCCGGCGTGCCGCTGTCACCAATCTCGGCGTCCGCCCCACCGTGGAAGCGGCAGGCGCCCTGTGGGTGGAAAGCTATCTTCTCGATTTTTCCGGCGACCTGTACGGGCAGGAGCTCACCGTTACCCTGTGTCATTTTCTGCGCCCGGAGCGCCGCTTCCCCAATGTGGAAGCCCTGCGGCAGGCCATCGCCCACAATGCCGAAGAAGCCCGCAGCCTGCTGCTGGGCGGCAAAGGAGAACCTTCTCATCTTTAAATAGAAAGCGAGGGCCTTCCCGCCGTGGAAATGCCCTCGTCTTTTTTATTGTCTTCGCTTGACAAATCCCCCTTTTCTGCGATAAAATAGCAAAGATATTAAAAACGCTTTGAAGCGGAGGAGTACCCGTCCCCCCCGACCCCCAGAGAGCAGCCGCCCGGTGCAAAGGCTGCGGCGGAAAACGGAGAAAGTCACCGCTGAGCGGTGCCGCCGATTAACTTTGATGATTTAAGCGGCAACGGTATTCCCCGTTACGGAAGATAAAGTGCGTGTCGGCTCTCCGGCACGAATTCAGGTGGTACCGCGCTGAGATTGCGTCCTGCTGTTTTTCCCTTCAGGGGAAAAGCGGCGGGCTTTTTTATTTGCCGCCTGCCAAAGAAAAAGGAGGAAACCCCATGGCAAAACAACTGGAAAAGGTCTATGACCCCAAACAGGTCGAAGACCGCACCTACCAATTTTGGCTGGAAAAGAACTATTTTCACGCCGATGCCAACAGTGAAAAACCGCCCTACACCATCGTCATTCCGCCCCCCAATATCACCGGTCAGCTCCACATGGGTCATGCGCTGGATAATACCCTGCAGGATGCCCTGATCCGCTGGCGCCGTATGCAGGGCTACGAGGCCCTGTGGCTGCCCGGCACCGATCATGCCTCCATCGCCACCGAAGCGAAGATTGTGGAAGCGATGCGCAAAGAGGGTGTCACCAAGGAAGAAATCGGCCGCGAAGGCTTTTTGGAGCGCGCCTGGGAATGGCGCCGCCAGTACGGCGGACGCATTGTCAGCCAGCTCAAAAAACTCGGTTCCAGCTGCGACTGGGAGCGGGAACGCTTTACCCTCGATGAGGGCTGCTCCCGCGCGGTGCAGCTGGTGTTCCAGCGCCTGTACGATCAGGGCCTCATCTACCGCGGCAACCGTATGGTCAACTGGTGCCCCACCTGCAATACCTCCATCAGCGATGCCGAGGTAGAATACGAGGAGCAGGACGGCAACTTCTGGCACCTGCTCTACACCGTTAAGGAAACCGGCGAGCAGCTGGAATTGGCCACCACCCGGCCCGAAACCATGCTGGGCGATACCGCCGTGGCCATCAATGGCGATGACCCCCGTTATGCGCATCTGCATGGCTGCCATGTCATTCTGCCGCTGCTCAATAAAGAAATTCCCATTGTCTGCGATGAGCACGCCGATATGGAAAAGGGCACCGGTGTCGTGAAGATTACCCCTGCCCACGACCCCAATGACTTTGAAGTGGGCGAGCGGCACAATCTGCCCCGCGTCCGCGTTTTCACCTACGATGGTCACATGACCGGCGCTGCCGATAAAGCGGCTGCCGATGAGCTGTTCCGTACCGGCAAAGCAGCCGCCGGCGAGCCCGAGGTGCTGGATTGCGGCAAGTATGCCGGCATGACCACCAAGGAGGCCCGTAAGGCCATCCTGGCCGATCTGGAAGCCTGCGGTGCCCTCAAATCGGTGGAACCGCTGCGCCACGATGTAGGTACCTGCTACCGCTGCCACAGCACCATCGAACCCATGGTGTCCAAGCAGTGGTTCGTCAAGATGGAGCCGCTGGCAAAGCC
>DMMB01000052.1:0-10932 GCA_003453215.1 Oscillospiraceae bacterium
ACATCATCGTAACACCTACATAGTAAAAGGTAAAGTCAATGGCCCATCGCTTGACGGGAAGGAACGGGTGTGGTACCATACTATCACTAAAATATTACCGAAAGAAAAAAGCTCCGGAAAGGGGCATTTTTTTACCGAAGAAAGGCGGAAAATGAGAGATGAAGAATGATGTAGTGGAAGCGATCATAGAGATCCCCTGCCGAAGCCGGAATAAATACGAGGTGGATAAGAAAACCGGCCGTATCCGGTTGGACCGGGTACTGTATTCAGCTATGGGGTATCCTTCGGAATACGGCTATCTGGAAAACACTCTGGCTCCCGATGGCGACCCATTGGATATTTTGGTGGTGGGAACCGAACCGACCTATCCCGGCTGTGAGGTGCCTGCCCGGATTATTGGGTACCTTTCGATGATCGATAATGGCAGCCTGGATTACAAACTGATTTCGGTCGTGGATTGCGATCCGCGCTATGACCGCGTTCAGGAGCTGCAGGACCTGCCGCCCTTTTTGCTGGAAGAGATCCGGGATTTCTTTGAAAACTACAAGCGGCTGCAAAAAATAGAGGTTATCGTAAAGGGTTATCACAGTAAGGCGGAAGCGCTGCAGCTGGTGGAAGAGACCAGAAAAGCCTACGCTGAAAGCCTTTGAGGGAGAAAACATGGTAAAACCAATTTGCAGGGATGAGATGTTTCTGGCGCAAAAAGCAAAGCCTGCCGATGAAAACGATCTGCCAGTGGCACAGGATCTGCTGGAAACACTGATGGCGCACCAAGAAGAATGTGTGGGTATGGCGGCCAATATGATCGGTGTTAATAAGCGAATCATTGCCTTTCAGGATGGAGCGGGCTATAGGGTGATGCTGAACCCGGAAATCCTGCAGAAAAGCGGCGCTTATGAGACGGAAGAGGGCTGCCTTTCCCTGCAGGGAATGCGCCCGACCAGACGATGGGAGAAGATAAAGGTGCGCTGGCAGAATGAAAAGATGGAGATCCGCCAGAAAACCTACACCGGCTGGACAGCCGAGATCATCCAGCATGAAATAGACCACTGTGATGGCATCATCATTTGAGGTTTTACATGATAAAAATGAATGAAACAAAAAATATCCTGCAAATTTTTTTGCTCCACGCTCTTGACAAATGAAAGCGGGGAGTGTATTATCGTGCTATCACATCAAAGCAAATGAACCGAAGGGAGGATAAGACAATGACAAATTACCGTGTTATGGGCATTGCTGCCTCCTCTTGTTGTTGCATACTGAACTCCCGGACATCCAAAATGGCCAGGCGCTTTTAGTATGCAGTAAAGCGCCTGCACACAGCGCTAAATGTGTGGATATGAGCCATTCCTGCCGGGAGCTTGCAAAAGCCCCCGGTTTTTGTTTTACCCAAATGACAAGAAAGATGGTGGAGATACTGAACTGGGATTTTGTGATAAAGGTTCTGCCGCTGTACCGGGAAGCCCTGTGGCTGACCCTGCGGCTGGGGCTGTGCGGTACGGCATTGGCTACAGCGGTGGGGCTGCTATGTGCGGCTATCCAGTACGAAAAAGTACCGGTGCTGCGGCAGATTGTGGTAGGATACATCGAACTGAGCCGCAATACGCCGCTTTTAATTCAGTTGTTTTTTATCTACTACGGGTTGCCCAAAATTGGGATTAAAACCGATCCGGCGGTCTGCGGTGTGGTGGGGTTGGCGTTCTTGGGCGGCAGCTACATGGCAGAAGCGTTCCGCAGCGGGCTGGAGGCCATCGAGCCGATCCAGCAGGAAAGCGCCCTGAGCCTGGGCCTGACCCGCGGACAGACTATGCGGTATGTAATATTGCCGCAGGCTATGAGTATCAGTATGCCGGCCTTTATGGCAAATGTAATTTTTTTATTGAAGGAGACCAGTGTATTCAGTGCAGTAAGTTTGATGGATTTGATGTTTACCGCCAAAGATCTCATTGCCATGTATGCCAAGACCACCGAGGCGCTGGCACTGCTGGTGGTATGTTATCTGCTCATTCTGCTGCCGGTTTCACTGCTGGGGCGTTGGCTGGAAAGGAGGCTGCGCTATGCCTGATTTGGGACTGGACGTACTGCTGAAGGGAAAAAATGCGGCAAGACTTTTGGGCGGCCTGTGGGTGGCACTTCGGGTCAGCCTCATCTCAGTGGCCATCAGCATCCCACTTGGAATTCTGCTGGGCGTACTGATGACCCGGAAAAATCGATTGATCCGGGCGCTTCTGCGCATCTATCTGGAGATTATTCGTATTATGCCGCAGATGGTGCTCCTGTTCCTGGCCTACTTTGGAACGGCGCGGGCTTTTGGCTGGAATTTGGACGGCGAAATGGCGGCCATCATTGTTTTTACACTGTGGGGCACTGCCGAAATGAGCGACTTGGTGCGGGGGGCACTGGTTTCCATCCCACGGCACCAGTACGAAAGTGCCGAGGCACTGGGACTAAAGCGAGGACAGGTATTCCGCTATGTGGTGCTGCCGCAAACAGTGCGCCGGCTGCTGCCGCAGTCCATCAATCTCATTACCCGTATGATAAAAACCACCAGCCTGATTTTGATGATCGGCGTGGTGGAGGTGCTGAAGGTGGCGCAGCAGATCATTGAGGCAAACCGGACGGCCAGCCCCAATGCGGCGTTTGGCATTTATCTTACCGTCTTTCTGCTGTATTTCCTGGTGTGCTGGCCCATCAGCCTGCTGGCCAGAAAACTGGAACAAAAATGGAGGTAATAAGCGATGTCTGACTCATTGCTGGAAATAAAAAACCTGACGAAGCGCTACGGGGAGAACACAGTGCTGCAGGACCTGAGCTTTACGGTGCGGCGAGGGGAAGTCATTGTGGTGCTGGGCCCCAGCGGCTGCGGTAAAAGCACCCTGCTGCGATGTATCAATGCTCTGGAACCAATTCAAGGGGGAGAGATCCTCTTAGGCGGCGAGGTCATTGACCGCAGTCCGGCGGGATTGCCCGCGCTGCGGCGGCGCATCGGTATGGTGTTCCAAAGCTACGAGTTGTTTCCTCACATGACGGTCATGGAAAATATTCTGCTGGCACCATGCAAAGCGCTGGGAACCAAAAAGGAGGACGCCAAAGCGGAAGCCGAAATACTGCTGCGCCGCGTAGGGCTGTGGGAAAAGCGTGAGAGTTACCCCCGGGAACTTTCCGGCGGGCAGAAGCAGCGGGTCGCCATTGTGCGGGCGTTGTGTATGCATCCGGAGGTGCTGCTCTTTGATGAAGTAACAGCGGCCCTGGACCCGGAAATGGTGCGGGAAGTGCTGGATGTGGTGTTGGATCTGGCCAGAGAGGGAAAGACCATGATTATTGTGACGCATGAGATGCAGTTTGCCCGCGCCATCGCCGATCGGGTGCTGTTCCTGGAGGACGGTAAAATAGCAGAAGAAGGCACACCGGAGCAGTTCTTCACCGCACCTAAAACAGAACGTGCCAAGCATTTCTTGAAAACATTTGAATTTGAGGATGTTAAGCCCCATGGGGATTTGCATACAGACTAAATAAAAAGGAGTAAGAACTATGAAAAACATGAGAAAATGGATGGCGGCAATGATGCTGGTACTGATGCTGGTGCTGATGGCTGCCTGCGGAAATGGCGGGAATACAACCAATGAGAATAAGGCCGGTTACCGCACACTGGAGGAAATCAAGGCAGCGGGAACCATCAATATTGGTGTGTTTTCCGATAAAAACCCCTTTGGCTACGTGGATGAAAACGGCGAGTATCAGGGCTATGATGTATATTTTGCCCGCCGGCTGGCAGAGGATCTGGGCGTTAAGGTGAACTTCATTTCTACCGAAGCGGCCAACCGCATTGAATACCTCAAGACCGGCAAGGTGGATGTGATTCTGGCCAACTTTACCGTAACCCCTGCCCGGGCAGAGGAAGTGGATTTTGCATTGCCCTACATGAATGTGGCGCTGGGCGTTGTTTCGCCGGAAGGACGGGTCATCACTACGCTGGAAAACTGGGATGAGAACGATGAGATGATCGTCATTTCCGGTACGACTGCTGAGACTTATCTGACCGAGAATTATCCTAACATCAGGCTGCAGAAGTACGATACCTACGCCAACGCTAAGAACGCGCTGGAGAATGGCAACGCAGCAGCCTGGGCCAACGATAACACCGAGGTACTGGCCTATGCCATGCAGAACCCCGGCTATGTAGTAGGCATTCCCACTCTGGGCGGCAATGATACCATCGCTCCTGCTGTAACCAAGGGCAACACCACCCTGCTGGATTGGCTGAATGAGGAAATTAAGACCCTGGGTGAGGAAAAGTTCTTCCATGCGGATTATGAAGCGACCCTGGCCGATACCTATGGCCTGGATTACGAGGATGAACTGGTTGTCGAGGGCGGCATCACCGGCTGAAGCGGTTGAAAAGTCCGCCGGGATAGCATAAATGATACTATGGCAAATGCCGGGGAGGAACACAGGGCAGAAAGAGCGCTGTGTTCCTTTCTTTATAAAAAAGGGAGGAAAGCAAGATGAACCTGGTGACCGAACGGCTGGTGCTGCGCCCATGGGAAGAAAGCGATGCCGGGCAGCTGTATGAACTGGCGCGGGATCCAGCAGTTGGCCCGGCGGCAGGCTGGACACCCCACACCAGTGTGGAGGATAGCTTAAAAATCATACGCGAAATTCTCAGTGCCCCCGGCACCTATGCGGTAGTACAGAAGGAGAGCGGCAAGGTGATTGGCAGCTGCGGCATTTTTGGTACCGGAGCCGCCGGCGCGGAAGGCGAGCCGGAAATCGGCTACTGGATAGGCAGGAACTACTGGGGGAATGAATACGCCCCGGAGGCAGTACGGGCGTTATTGGGGCTGTGCTTTGCCGGAGGGAATGACCGGGTGTGGTGCGCCTATTTTGATGGGAATGAAAAATCCCGCCGATGCATGGAAAAGTGCGGGTTTCGGTATCACCACACCGAAGAAAATGTGCTGTGGCGGCCAACGGGGGAGATCAAAACCGAGCACTATACCTGCATTATCCGGGAAGAATGGAAAAAATGATAATATGGGCTCCGCTCCGGCCAAAGAGCGGGGCTTTTCTGTTTTTGCGGGGACATTACAGCAATGAGGAACCAATATCATTGAGGAGACCGGCAACCCGGCGATTGGGCATGGCGAATTTTTGCGAAAGATAGCGTAAGCTGGCGCCCAATTCGCCATCCGGCCCGCCGTACTGGCTGATGATGATCTGTGCGGCCTTGGCGTTCGGGCGCTTAATATTGACCGGGAATTCCAAAATCTTATCGTAGTTCCACATACTCAACCCTCCCAAGGCCATGGGGTGCAGCCCCAGTTCCAGTTACGGCTGCCCGCAGCGGCACAGGGGGTCAGCGGGGCGGCCTCATTATAGGCGGTGCGGGCGGCTTCCAGCTTTTCGCAGGCTTTGGCAAAGGTGGCAGCCGCTTCCGGACAGTCCGGGTGGGTATCCAGGTACAGGCGGCATTCCAACGCTACAAAGGCCTGCCGCTGGACATCCCTTGTCAGGTTGCAGAGATTATTTTCAGCCACGGTTGGCCCCCCTTTCACATTCGCAGCCGGTAAACGGCAGGTCTAATGCCGGGAATAAAGTCCCCCGGCAAAGCGCTTTTTCGGCATCGTAAGTTTCGCCCCAGCGCTGCCAGGGCACATAGGCCATTGCAATGGGGTATTCGCTATCGATGATACGGCGAGTGCGGTTCATGCCGGTCGGGGCATAGCCCGGCTGGGCACCCATGCAGCCGCCGTTGTTGCAGTATCTCATCATGTCACTCCTTTCGGAAAGGTTCATTGGCATACTACGCCGGAATGCCCATGGGGTGAATTGGTGGGATTTCCGTTGAAAAGGCGCCCCAAAGATGCTATAATATTGGCCGGACAAGAAAATATAGAAAAACCGGTATGCCATACCGGAGTAAAAGGAAGTAAATCATGACGACAAATTACCAGGAACTGCCCATCCGCGAGGAGATGAAAAAGGCAATCGCAGAGATGGGCTTTACTGAGATGACCGAAATTCAACAAAAGGCGATCCCGGAACTGCTGGCCTGCAAAGAGGTCATTGCCAAGGCCCCCACCGGCACCGGGAAAACCTGCGCTTTTGGTGTGCCGATGGTACAGCGTATCCAGCCGGAAAAAGGCTATGTGCAGGGGGTTGTCCTTTGCCCCACCCGGGAGCTCTGCCTGCAGATTACCGAGGAGCTGCAGAAGCTGGGCAAATATATCCCCGGTTTTTCCGTTGTGGCGGTGTACGGCGGGCAATCCATGCAGCCGCAGATTAACGCCCTTCGCAAGAATCCGCAGATTGTAGTGGCCACCCCCGGCCGCCTGATGGACCATATGCGCCGGCGCAATGTTGCCATCGACCGCACTGAGATGATTGTGCTGGATGAAGCGGACGAAATGTTGGATATGGGTTTCTATCAGGATGTGCGCTGGATTCTGGACCGGGTGCCGCGCACCAAGCAGATGTCTATGTTTTCCGCCACCATTTCCCGCGAGGTTATGGATATTGGTTGGCTGTACCAGCTGGATCCGGTGGAGCTGGTGGTGGAGCCGGTAGCGGAAAGTAAACCCCGCATCACCCAGTACTGCATCAAGTGCAGCGGCCGGGAGCGCATTGAAACGCTCATCAACCTGCTGAAACGGGAGGAATACCGCCGCAGCATGGTATTCTGCAATACCAAATACGGCACCGTCAGCCTGGTGACACATCTGGAAAAGGCCGGGCTGCGCGCCAAGTGCCTTAATGGGGATATGGAACAGGCGGCCCGCAACCGCATTATGACGGCCTACCGCAACAATGAATTTGATGTGCTGGTAGCCACCGATGTAGCCGCCCGCGGCATTGATGTGGAACAGGTGGATGCGGCCTTCAATTACGAAATCCCCAATGAAAATGAATACTACCTGCACCGCATTGGGCGTACCGGCCGCGCCGGCCGCGAGGGAGTTTCCTTCGTCTTTTACAGTGAAAACGAGCGCCAGCGGCTTAAAACCATTCTTAAGTACTCCGGCAACAGCTATCATCCTATCACGGTCAATGCGGATGGCAGCTTTACCGCGTGTGAACTGTAAGGAGGCGCTGTGCATGGCGGAAAAATCCTCCCAAACAGGTGGAAGCTGCGACTTTTGCGCCCACTACGAATACGACGATGAGATGGCCTGCTATGTGTGTGAGATGAATTTGGATGAGGACGAAATGGTGATGTTTCTGCAGCACCGCAATGATGCCTGTCCTTACTTCCGTTTTAGCGATGACTATAAGCTGGCAGGCCGCCAGTAAATAAAAAAGACCCGCCGCAGAGAGCGAAGAAAGCTCCCTGCGGCAGTTTTTTCTTGTGGAATTATTCCTCGGGCGGGGCTTCTTCACCGGCCTCCAGCCGGTTCAGCATCTGTCGGATGCGGCGGGAAGCCTCCCAGGTATCATCGCAGCTTTGCACATAGCCCACAATGCGCTCCTGCGCCGCAGGAGAAAGCGAAGTAAAGGCCGCCAAAGCCTGCGGGTGTCCGGCCAACTGCTGATCCCACTGTTGGTCAAAATAGCTGTTCATAGGGGTACCTCCTGATAACAAAGTGATGGAGCAGAGATAGTATGTGCCAGAATACAGATATTACTTGTTGGCAGAGGGAAAAGGCTGTGCTATAATAAATCGAAAAAATTACGAAAATAGGAACTTTTTGGCGATTTTGGATCAGAACGGAAGGGATCATAAATGATAGTGACGGAACCGAATATCACCAATCCGGCAGCAGAACCGCAACCGGAACGGCAGCCAAAGTTGCCATGGGCCGCCTGGCGGGGAATGTGGTTTTTCCCGGCAGCGGTGCTGTGGTTGGAACTGGTACTGCGCATTTCTACCATTGGCTTTGATTACCCCAAAGGCCTTTTTTATACCCTTGGTTTTTCACTGGCGGCCGGGCTGCTGCTGGCTCTGCTGGGTAAGGCCTTTTCGCCAAAAGCAGGCCGCATAATCGTTACGGTACTGTGGGGGATTTTCAGCTTCTTCTACATGGGCCAGGTAGTGTACTATGCCATTTTCAAGGTGTATTTTACTTTGTTTTCTGTCGGCGGGGCAGGGCAGGTGACGCAGTTTTCCAGCGTTATTTTTTCCACCATTCTGCAGTGCTGGTGGGCGCTGCTGCTTATGTTGGTACCCATGGTGCTGCTCCTCTGGCAGGGCAAAAAGCGCATAGCCTGGGGCCATGACCAGTGGAAAGAGCTGCTATGGCCGTTCATTACCGCATTGGTTTTGCAGTCGGTTACTACTTGCGGGGCACTGCTGGATACCAACGGGGCCATGAGTGTCAGCCGCCTGTATACCACCGATTTTATCAGCAATCTTTCGGTCAGCCGCTTCGGTCTTCTTACCACTTTCCGCATCGAAGCACGCAATGCCTGGTTTGGACCGCTGCCGGCAGTAACAACCGGCGCGGAAGCGGAACCGGAACCCGATCCGGAACCGGAGCCAACAGCCCAAAAGCAGGTGATGGATATTGACTTTGCGGCCCTGGCAGAAGGGACAGAGGATGCCGAACTGGCAGAAATGTACCGTTATTTTGCCAAAGTAACGCCGGCAACGGAAAATGAGTACACCGGCTATTTTGCCGGGAAAAATCTTATCTTCCTTACTTGCGAAAGCCTGTGGAAATATGCCATTGATCCGGAACTGACCCCCAACCTTTATAAGCTGTGGAGCGAAGGCTTTCAGTTTACAAATTTCTATAATCCCATTTGGGGTGTTTCTACCCTGGATGGCGAATATGTGAACCTATTGGGAATGATCCCGGTCACCGGTACCTGGAGCATGACCGAATCGGCCGCCAACTGGCTGCCATTTTCCTTTGGCAATCAGTTCCGCGCTTTGGGGTACACCACCCGCGCCTATCACGATCATACCTATACCTATTATTCCCGCGATAAATCCCACCCCAATCTGGGGTACGACTACAAGGGTGTGGGCAATGGCCTGAATATCAAGGTTATGTGGCCGGAATCCGACGTGGATATGATGAACGCCACATTGGATACCGTTTTAGCCGATGAGCACTTCATGACCTATTATCTCACCGTCAGCGGCCATCTGGAGTATAATTTCTTCGGCAATGCGATGGCCATGCGCAATGAGGAGGCGGTGGCCAATCTGGAACTGCCGGAGGCGGCCCGGGCCTACCTGGCCTGCAATATAGAACTGGATAAGGCCATCGGTGTGCTGCTGCAAAAGCTTGAGGAAACCGGCCATGATAAGGATACCGTTCTTATGCTGGCGCCCGATCATTACCCATATGGTTTGGATACCGAATCGCTGAATGCGCTGGCCGGCCGGGAGCTGGATCAATTTAGCGTATACCAAAGCTGCTTCCTTATCTGGAGCGCGGATATGGAAACCCCGATTGTCATTGATAAGCCGGTTTCCAGTCTGGATATTTTGCCGACGGTCAGCAACCTGTTCGATTTGAAATACGATTCCCGCCTGATGATGGGAACCGATATGCTGAGTGATATTCAGTCGCCGGTCGTCTTCCAGGATCACAGCTGGCTTACCTGCTATGGCCGGTACGATGCTTCGAATGATCAATATACGCCGCTGAAAAAGACTGCCAACGACGAGATTTATGTCAGCAGTATCAATCGGCTGGTCGATCAAAAATTCAATTACTCCAAATTGATTTTGCGCAAAGATTTTTACCGGCACCTGTGGCAGGATGCCGGATTGTGGAAAACAGAAGACCCTTCTGCGCAGACCAATTCCTGAGTAACCCCAAGAATCCCATGACCCCAAAGGAGGAACCCCAATGAATCGAAACAATGCTCTGAAAAAACTGGTGCTGGCGGCGCTTTTTGTAGCGCTGGATCTTCTCTTTACCCGCGTGTTTTGCGTGTACCTTATGGGTGGTGCAGAACGTGTTAGCCTGCAAACCCTGGCCAGCGCCGTGTGCGGTTGGGCACTGGGGCCCTGGTGGGGTGCTGGCGTGGCCGCTGCTGCCGATCTATTGGGGTCTGCGGTGGGGACCTCCGGCCTGTCCTTCTTTCCGGGATTTACCCTTACAGCGGCGCTGCGGGGCCTTACCTACGGTCTGCTGCTGTACCGCAAGCCCGTAACATTTCCCCGATGCCTGGCAGCCAGTGCGGCGGTCAGCATTTTGTGGGGGCTTTTACTTAATGCCGTTTGGCTTTCCTTTTACATGGGCAAAAACTTTTGGGCCTGGACGGTGGCCAAAGCGCCGCTCAAGCTTTTGCTGGTGCCGGTCTATGGCTACCTTATCTACCTCACGCTAAAAGGTCTGCAAAAAAGCGGTTTGGAAAAACATCTGTAAATAAAAGAGCACCCGCCTTTTTTCTGGGAAAGACGGGTGTTTTGCTTTTATAAAATTCAGCGGCGGTCTTTGTCCCGGTGGGAAAGTTCTACCCGGTAGCCCAAATGCCGCAGATAGGCCGCCAGTTGGCAGGCCATGGCCACGCTGCGGTGGCGGCCGCCGGTGCAGCCTACCGCTACCACCAGCTGGCTTTTCCCCTCGCGCTGGTACAGCGGAATAGAAAAGGCCAGCAGTTCCTCCAGTTTTTGCAGCATCTCATGGCTTTCCGGGGCGTTCATGACATAGTCGCATACCGGCTGCTCGGTACCATCGTGCTCTTTCAGCTCCGGTACATAGTAGGGGTTGGGCAGGCACCGTACATCAAAGACCAGATCGGCATCCTGCGGCAGTCCGTTGCGAAAGCCAAAGGAAATACAGCTGATGAGCATGGGGGTTGTCTCTCCCTCAAAGATGGATACAATGCGGCTGCGCAGCTGGGAAGAAGAAAGGACGGTTGTATCGATAATATAATCCGCGGATTGCCGGATCGGTTCCAGCAGGCGGCGTTCTTCCCGGATGGCGTCCTCCAGGCAGCCGTCGCATTCATCCAGCAGGGGGTGTCGGCGGCGGG
>DMMB01000052.1:11128-22571 GCA_003453215.1 Oscillospiraceae bacterium
CAGCACATCGGCGCTGGCTTCCAGAAAAAGAATACGGTAAGGAATATGCCGGCGGCGCAGCTCCTCCAGGGCGCTGGGCAGTTCCCGGAACATTTTTCCGCTGCGGGAATCCATTACGATAGCAGTACGGCCGCGGTGGGCGGCAGCAGGGGCGTAGCACAAATCGGCAAAGCCCCCCAAAAGGGCGGGCGGAATGTTATCCACACAGTAAAATCCAATGTCCTCCAGCGCATTAATCACGCGGGTTTTGCCGGCGCCGGAAAGACCGGTAACGATCAGCAGTTCCATGGAACCTCCTTTGGATGAGGGCAAAAATAAATTGTTCCTTACTGATTATACAGAGTCTTTCCGCAGGTTGCAATACGGCGTCCAAAGGATTTTGCACCGGATTTGTGATTATCCCGGCGGGGTTTTCCCATACTTTGCACAATAGCACAAAAGCGGAGGGAAATAGTATGAAAATCCTGTATATCGATCATCACGCCGCATTGCCCGCACAAGGGGGAGACTGCCGCGCGGTGCAGTTGGCGCAGGACTGGCAGCGGCGCGGCGATGAAGTAACGATGATAACAGCGGGGTACAGCCATCAGCGCAGTAAAAACCGAACAGTGCATGAGGACCTGGAGGAGCAGCAGGCGGAAGGGATTTCCCTTTGCTTTTTGGCTGCGCCGGATTATGCCCGAGGGGTGGGGGAATACCGCAAAAGTATTCAGGTCTTTCTCAAAAAATTGTATGTCAATGCGCCCAAACTGGCGGAGCGATACCGCCCGGAGATTATCATCGCCGGCAGCGGCTATCCGTATGAGTTTTTCTGTGCGCAGCGGATAGCCAAGATTGCCCGAGGAAAAACGGTATTTGAACTGCGGGAGGCCTGGCCGGAACGGCAGCGGGAGAGTTATCCTTCCGAAGAAAGCCGGCTGGGGAATTGTATTGCGGAATATGCGATGAGTTATGACCTGCGGAATGCCGATACGGTGGTATCCTTTCTTCCCGGGGGTGAGCAATACTGCCGGGAGAAGGGAACGATGCCGGCCCGGCTGGTAATACTTCCGCCCCCGGCGCCCCCCATGGCTGCGCCCAAGCCGCTGAAAGAAAGCGACGCGGCGGCGCTGCAGCTATTGCGGGAGAAATATTCCACCTTGGCGGTATATGCCGGGCCGCTGAATGCCCGACATTTGCCGGAACTGCTGGTGGGGGCTGTGGGAAATCTGCAGCAACAGGGTGTGGCAGCGGTGATTGCTGGCAATGGCGGCTACAAGCAGCTTTTGCGCCGAATGATACGGGAAAATAATTGGGAAAATATTCTTCTGCTGGATGCCTTGGGCGAGCGGCAGCAGCACGCACTCTATCAGGCGGCCGATCTGATTTATTATGGCGATGACCGGCAGTGCCAGGCACCGTATGGCAGCTATGCGCCTTTTTTGCTGCGCCTGATGCAGAACGGAAAACCGATTCTGACGGCAACCCATGGCGAAAAAAATGACGCGAAGCAAGCGGGCTGCGCCATTCCGGCAGGGGAGGTAACGCAGCGAGGAGTGGAAGAAGCGCTGCTGCAGTTTATCGGTATGAATGGAGAGCAGCGCGCTGCTATGGGAAACAGGGCGCTGGAAGCGCTTGAAACAACCCATTCGGCGGAACAGGTGGCGCAGGATTATCGCAGTGCCCTGCTGAGGTTATGGGTATGAAAAATAATCCTGCTTTGGCCCGCCGGGTGCTGTATGTGCACATGGCGCTGCTGCTGGCGCTGTGCGGGGTACTGCTGCGGATCTTTTTTATTGGCCAGGGGGAAGAATACCGCCAGACAGCAGCCGCGCAAAGCCGGTATACCCTGCTGGCCGGGACAGTACGGGGAACCATTTACGATAGTAGTCTTCGGCCTTTGGTCAATCAGGGAACTAAAATATTGCTGGCTGTTGATCCAACTCCGGCCGCGATGACCGCTTTGCGGCAAAATCTGCCGCTGGAACAGTTTGAGGAAGTATATCCCCTGCTGCAAAGCGGACGTCCGGTGCTAATCCCCAGCGAAAAAGCCATCGAAGGGGAGGGCATTACAGTGATTTCCCTTCCGCTGCGATACAGCGCCCACCAGTTAGCCCCGCATATCATTGGCTATACCAACGGAGAGGGCCGTGGTGTGTGCGGGATTGAAGCCGGGTACGAAGAACAGCTGTCCCGCTGGGGCGGGGAGATCATGGTGTGGTACACCGTCAATGCCTGGCGCCAGGCTACCGGCGCCGCCCCGGAGGTCAGCGATTTGGCCAACCTCACGGCGGGGGTTGTACTCACGCTGGATCGGGATTTACAAGCGATTGTAGAGCGGGAAGCTGCGGTGCTTGGCCGGGGTGCTGTGGTGCTTATGGAAGCCGAAACCGGAAAAATCCGGGCAATGGCCAGTGTGCCGGATTATGATGTAAATCAGGTGGCGGCGGCCCTGCAGGCGCAGGATAGCCCGCTTTTAAACCGAGCCACCGCTGCATGGAATGTCGGTTCCATATTTAAAATATGTGTGGCGGCGGCTGCTATGGAAAATAACGTGGAATTGCCGCAGGAGTACTGCTGCGAGGGCTATTACCGGCTGGGCGATCATGCCTACTTCTGCCACGAACGAAGCGGCCACGGAACACTGGATCTGCAGCAGGCAATGGAACTTTCCTGCAACCCATATTTTGTCGAATTGGGACAGCGCACCGGCGCCGAAGCGCTGTTGCGGATGGCACAGCGGATGGGATTCGGGAGCGGGGGAACCCTGGCGGAGGGGGTAACAACTGCCTCCGGCACACTGCCGCCTTTGCAGGAAACCACCGCGGGGGAATTGGCCAATCTCTCCTTTGGACAGGGAAAACTGACCGCTACCCCGGTGCAGGTGGCTGCTATGCTGGCTGCCGTTGCCAATGGCGGAAATTCGGTACAGCCCACGCTGCTGGCCGGTATGACCTATGATGGCAAAACACTGCAGGAAGAAACCGCCGGCGCCCCCATACGCATTATGAGTACCGAAACGGCGGAAACACTCCGGCAGCTTTTGGTAAGCGTGGTGGAGGAGGGCACCGGTTATCGGGCGGCCAATTGCTATTGTGGAGCAGGCGGCAAAACCGCTTCCGCCCAAACAGGCCAGTACCAGGAGGGAGAGGAAATTGTTCACGCTTGGTTTGGGGGCTTTTTCCCGGCGGGGGAGCCGAAATATGTGTTGGTGGTGTTTCAGGAAGGCGGCCGCGCCGGCGGACAGGTTCCGGCCACCGTATTCCGCAAAATCAGCGAAGCCGTGTACTGTGCCGAAAATCCGGGTCCTATTGATTACGGCGATTAGTCTTGCACCAATAAAAAAGCTGCCCTCTGCCGAAAGGCAGGGGACAGCTCTATTTTTACTTCTTTTATTTTTTGCAGGGGAAGGTCTTATTGACCCACGGTACCAGGATGCAGGCCAGCACCGCCGTAATGACGATTTCCGGCAGCATATAGGAGCCATTGTACCACAGCGAGTATACCGCCGAGGTCATGCCGAACTCATTGGGCCACAGCGCATCCCAAATCATCCACCCGGTAAGGAAGTGGCACAGGAAGCGCAGTCCCAGCGTTACTGCCACACCGCCGATGATGGCGGGACGGCTGGTACCGAACATCGAAGAAAGTCCTACCACAGTGTAGGCAATGATGTAGTCCAGCAGGATAATGGCAATCGCCATGCCCACACTGGTGGCATACTGCACATTATCCACACCCAGGATAAGCTGCAGCAGGCTGTAGACAAAGGCAGTAAAGGTACCCCATTTAATGCCCCAACGGTGACTGATGAGTACCAGCGGAACCATGCTGCCAATGGTTAGGCCGCCGCCAAAGGCCCACAGGCTGCCCACCTTCAGCTCCGAAAGGACGGTACCGATGGCGATCATCAAGGCGCTCTCTACCAGACGCCGTGTGTTTTGGTTTTTCATACGGTTTTCCTCCAATAAAATAAGATCGTCCCTGATGGACGATCCGGCAAAGAGCCGCGGAATGCTAAAATAGAACATCCCGCTTTCATTAACGCTCCCTCCGCCGGTATGATCCGGATCAGGTAATAGGGATTTGGGCGGTGCCCATCTCAGCGCCGAAGCGCACTCCCGCGAATTGTGCAGAATTATTGTACACCTTGCCGCATTGAAGGTCAATCCCTTTGGTGATATAATATATGCATAAATGCATTTCAAAATCGGGAGGCAAGAATGAATGAAACCGCTTGTTTTATTTGATATGGATGGGACCATTTTGAACAGCGTCCCCACCATTGGGGAAAGCTGCAACCGCGCTTTGCAGGAAAATGGCCTGCCATCCCACCCTATTTCTGCCTATAATGGAATGGTTGGCAACGGTATGCGGATTCTTATTGAAAGAGCTTGTCCCCCTGGCAGCGGAGAAGAGCTGCTGCAGAAAGTTATAGATTCTTACAACCGTATCTATACCGAAGAATGTCACAAGCCAGGGATAATTTATCCCGGCGTGCCGGAATTGCTGCAAACGCTGCGTAGAAAAGGAGTCCTAACAGCAGTTCTCACCAATAAACCGCAGTCACAGGCAGATGCTCTGCGGGAAAGCACGTTTTCCGGAATGTTGGATGCCATTTGGGGCCAGCGGGAGGGGCTTCCCCTCAAACCGGATCCCACCCTTGCCAAAGCACTGATTGCCGAATTGGGGGCGACTCCGGTTGCCTATGTGGGGGATTCCCAGGTGGATATTGCCTTGGGTAAAAATCTTGGCCTGCTGACAATCCTGATGACCTGGGGCAGCCGAACTGCCGAAGAACTGCGTGCCGCCGATCCCGAAGTGGTGCTGGCCAATGACGCAGCAGAACTGGAAAATCGGCTGGAACAGGCTTTGGACAAATACCTGAAATAGGCGAGAATAAGGAGAGAATAAATTGCTGAAAATACGACCTTATGAATCAGGCGATTGGCTTGCCATGCAAAAAGCCCACGATGCCGCGCGGCAGCAGGAGCTGGCATTGGCCGGATTGCCGGAGGCTTTTTTGCCGCTTTCCATCGCCGCCGAACGGGAAGATCTGTTCGATTATCCGGGCCTTTACGTAGCGGAGTGGGAAGGCGCTGTTGTGGGCTTTGCCGCCTGCACTGCAGAGGAACTGGCCTGGCTGTACGTTGCGCCGGAAGCACAGCATAAGGGCATTGGCAGGGCGCTTATCGTTCATTGCGTGGAGCAGTTCCCGGAAATCGAATCCATTGAGGTACTGTGCGGCAATGAACCGGCCCGGCGCCTGTATGAGCAAATGGGCTTTGCCGTGGAAGAGATCCTTTCCGGCCAAATGCCGGGCAACGAGGATTTTTCGGTGGAAGTGTATTGCCTGCGCAAAAAATGAACAAATCAAAAAGCAGCCGTTCCCATCCCGGGAGCGGCTGCTTTATGCTCTTTAGCCATATTATCGGGGCAGCCCATGAGGTGCGGGCTATACCGTCTGCACCGTCACCCGTGGCAGCAGCGCCTGTATATCGCTCATGACCGGGGGTAAGGTGCCGGGACGCACGACCTTGGCAGTCGCGGCCGCCACCGCAAATTGCAGGGTTTCTTCTGGGGAAAGACTATGCAGCCGGGCATAAACCAGCGCGGCCATCATGGTATCGCCTGCGCCGGTGGTATTGGCGGTGGGAACAGCAGGTGCCGCTGCCAATAGTACCGTTTCCCGGGTAGCCAGCAGGGCGCCCTCCGCCCCCAGGGAAACCACCACCTGCCCAATGCCGCGATGGAGCAGCTGCCAGGCAGCTTCGGCAATGGCTTCGGTGTTTTCCAGGCGGTACCCATACAGCGGTTCCAACTCCTGACGGTTAGGCTTTATGCAATCCGGCTGTGCAGCAACCCCCAGTATTAAGGGCTCACCGGCGGTATCCAGGTAAATAGCGGCTCCTTTTGCTCGGCAGGCAATGGCGAAGTCCCGATACCATCCGGCCGGTAAATCTTGCGGCAGGCTGCCGCACAGCACCACAATATCTCCCGGAAGCAGGCGTTCCAACAGTTCCGATTTCAGCCGTTCGGCCGGGGCCGTTTCGCCCAGACGGCCGGCGGCATTCAGCTCAGTGGTCAGGCCATCGGCCCGGGAGGTAATTTTGAGGTTGACCCGGGTGGGCTGCGGGGCGGCATAAATGGTGCAGGGCAGTTCTTCCCCGCGCAGCAGCCCGGCCAGCTCCTGACCGGTGGCACCGCCGGCTACTGTCAGGGCGGTGCACTCTTCGGCAAAGACCCGCAAAGCTCTGGCCACATTGATGCCTTTGCCGCCGGCATAGCGACAGTGGGAAAGAACCCTATGGGTAGCACCGGGCTGCAGCAGCTCCACTTCCAGCGTTTCATCAATGGCAGGATTAAGGGTGATGGTATAGATCATAAAAATCACCTCCGGGGCAAATCTTTATCCCCAGTATAGCGTATCAACCGGGAATTTGTCTACCCAAAGAGAAGCCCTCCCCGGAGAAAGAGGAGGGCGCATAGTGAATAGCAGCAAAACGGCAGGAGGTCAAAATCAATGGGAACGATTATTGGCAGTAGAGATCGATGGCTTTGCTTGCAAACTCAGCGGTACCGGTTCCGCCGGCGGCATCGATATTTTCGGTTAGTTCTCCTCCGCCGGCATACATCTTTCCAAGCCCGTTCAGAATTTTAGGGGAGCACGTATAAAAATGCTCTGTAATATAATCTTGAAGCTTTTTTACCTGTGCTTGAACGGATTCATCCAAGGGATCCATTTCCTTCATCTGCCCAAACTCAACAAATATTTTCATAAATTCATCCGCGACGGCATCTTCGTCATCCTTTGTCCAGCTCTTTGTTTTTTCTTCATACTCTTTGTACTCTGCCGTGTGTCCCCACTGCTCTTTGGCAAGCTTAGAGTACTCGTCAATCTTTTTGGTATCAAATGCTCTGAAATCCATATATTTTACTCCGATTCCTTTTATTCCTCGGGCGAAAAGAATAAGATTTTCGAGATGCTCCTTTTTCATCGTAAGCAATTCAATTTGCTGCTCCAGCGCTCTATTTCGATCAAAATGGGGAGAATCGAGGATGCGTTTGATTTCTTTTAATGGAAATTCCAGCTCTCTGAACAGTAAAATCTGCTGCAAGCGTTCCATCGCTGCATCGTCATACAGCCGGTATCCTGCCTCGGTATATCCGGCAGGCGGCAGAAGCCCGATGGTATCGTAATATTGCAGCGTACGTATGCTCACTCCAGTCAATTTGCTTACTTCGTTTACGGTCATCATTTGCTTTTCCCTCCGCTCGATAAGGATACAATAAACTATTACGCAGCGTAGGAGTCAAGTGCTTTTTGAAAAATTATGATAAATTTCAATTTAGATGGATGGCGCCATTGGGACGGGAGGGCAAGGATGGTTTTATTCGGCCTTTGAGCTTTTGCCGCAGCCGGTACGGTGGCAGCGGGTGCAATCGCCGCTGCAGCTGCCGGTATACCCCCGGTGGGCGGCCCGGAGAGCGAAAAACACGCCGGCAGCTATTGCAGCAATCAGCAGCCAATCAAGGACGCTCATCAGAACAACCCCGCGATGGTATAGGCCAGTCCACCCGCCAGCCAGGCTACACTGCATTGCAGGATCACCACGCCAATTGTTTTGAGGGTGGATCCAAGCTCCCGGCGGATGGTAGCAATGGCCGCCACACAGGGGGTATACAGCAGGGTAAAGACCAAAAAGCTGATGGCTGCCCGGGGGGAGAACATCCCGGTGACGGCCGCGCCGCCCAGAAGAACTTCCAAAGTGCTGACCACCGATTCTTTGGCGACAAAACCGGAAATAAGGGCGGTGGCACAGCGCCAATCGGCAAAGCCAAGAGGAGCAAAAATCGGGGCAATCCACTGGCCGATGAGTGCCAATAGGCTGTAGGAACTATCCGACACAACATTGAGCCGGGTATCGAAGCTTTGCAGGAACCAGATGATGATGGTTGCCAGAAAAATGACGGTAAAGGCACGCTGCAGGAAATCTTTGGCCTTCTCCCACAGCAGCAGACCCACACTCTTGGCGCTGGGGAGGCGGTAATTGGGCAGCTCCATGACAAAAGGGACGGGTTTTCCCCGGAAAGCGGTATGGTTCATGATGAGAGCCGCCACGATGCCGATGAGAATTCCCAGTATGTAGAGGAAGATCATAACCAGAGCCCGGTGCTTCTGGAAAAATGCCGCTGTAAAGAAGGCATAGATGGAAATTTTGGCGGAGCAGCTCATGTAGGGGGTAAGGAGAATAGTCATTTTGCGGTCGCGATCGGAAGAGACGGTGCGGGTGGCCATGATGGCCGGTACCGAGCAGCCGAAGCCGATGAGCAGCGGCACAATGCTGCGGCCCGAAAGACCAATGCGGCGCAGCGGTTTATCCATTACAAAGGCAACCCTTGCCATGTAACCGGTGTCCTCCAGGATCGAGAGGAAGAAAAACAGGGTGACGATGATGGGCAGGAATACCAGCACGCTGCCTACCCCGGCAAAAATACCATCGATAATGAGACTGTGGACCACCGGATTAATGCCATAGGCGGTGAGAGCGCCATCAACCAGGGAGGTAAGCCGGTCGATGCCAACGGCCAGAAGATCGGAAAGACGCTGACCAATCACATGGAAAGTGAGATAGAAGGTGAGGAACATGACCGCCAGGAAGGTGGGAATGGCGGTGTACCGGCCGGTAAGGATCTGATCGAACCGGACGGAGCGGGCGTGCTCGCGACTTTCGTGGCACTTGGTGACCGAGGCGGCAACAACGCCTTCGATGAAGGTGTAACGCATATCGGCCAGGGCGGCATTGCGGTCCAGTCCCGTTTCGTTTTCCATCTGGACGATGCAATGCTCCAACAGTTCTTTTTCGTTTTCATCCAGCTGCAGGGCCGTTTCCAGCGTATCGCCGCCTTCAATGAGTTTGGCGGCACAGAAGCGAGTGGGAACACCCAGCCGTTCGGCGTGATCCGAGATAAGATGGATGACAGCGTGCAGGCAGCGGTGGACAGCGGAATCATCGGTGCAGAAATCGGTGACTTTGGGCAGAATTTTGCCCCGGGCAACGGTAAGTGCCTGATCGATCAGTTCCGAGACACCCTCCCCCTTGGCCGCGGAAATGGGCACCACCGGAATGCCGAGGGCGGTGCTCATTTTCTGCACATCAATGGAGCCGCCGTTGGCGCGCACCTCATCCATCATATTGAGGGCCAGCACCATAGGAACCCGCAGCTCCAAAAGCTGCAGGGTAAGGTACAGGTTGCGCTCGATATTAGTGGCATCCACAATATTGATGATGCCATCCGGCTTTTGGTTTAGGATGAAATCCCGGGTGACGATCTCCTCCTGGGTATAGGGCCGCAGGGAATAGATGCCCGGCAGATCAACAACGGAGCAGTTTTTCTCGCCCCGGATATCGCCCATCTTCTGATCGACAGTGACGCCGGGGAAATTGCCGACGTGCTGGTTGGAGCCGGTGAGAGCATTGAACAGCGTGGTTTTGCCGCAATTCTGGTTGCCGGCCAATGCAAAAATCATACCTCTATGGCCTCCTTTACTTCGATCTTCTGGGCTTCCTCCACCCGCAGAGTCAGTTCGTAGCCGCGCACCCGTATTTCGATGGGATCGCCCATGGGGGCGACCTTTTGCAGGGTGACGCGGGTGCGGGGGATGAGACCCATATCTAAGAGACGGCAGCGCAGCGGGCCATCGCCGCCCACGGCCGTAATAATACCGGAGGATCCGGTTTTGAGTTCGTTTAAAGTCATAGCAATAACCCTTCCCTTGGCACTTATAATAAAAATTAGGTTAGGCTAATTTTATTATAAGGCGGCAAAAATATCAAGTATCCGACAGGGTTCGGGCCATATTTTTAACAGCGAGGTAAAATGGGTAAAGGGCTTTGCCCATTTGGGGCGGGACTGGCATTTTTCTGTCGGCGGGGCATACCCTCTAAAAGGAAGGGGGAATAAGTGATGATGGGAGCAATGGTACTGACACTGTTGGGGGGACTGTGGCTGCTGACGCTGCACGTTTCATCCTCGGGTTCGTTCCCCAAGCCGCTGACGGCAAAACAGGAACGGGAATGTCTGGAACGGTTGAGCCAGGGTGACAGGACGGCCCGCAACGAACTGGTGGAGCACAATTTGCGGCTGGTGGCGCATATAGTAAAGAAATACTATGCCATAAGCGGGGAGCAGGATGATCTCATTTCCATTGGGACAATCGGGCTGATCAAAGCAGTGGAGAGTTACAGCCTGGAAAAAAAGACAAAGTTTTCGACCTATGCTTCAAGGTGTATAGAAAATGCTATACTATCGCAGCGGAACAAACGGCGGTTGAGGTGGAAAACCATGAACCTTTTGGGGCAAAATGGTCTATGTTCTGCCGCCTGAAAGTCCGTAGCTATGTATTGGCTGCGAATGTTGCAGGTACGTTAAAAGTTGCGCCGCTTCAAATTCTCAAGTTTCCGGTCGTCCTTCCACATAAGTTTTTGGATGCCGAGAAGTTCAATCTGCGGTTTTCGGACGCATCCGAGATCACGGAAATTGCGGACAAGCTGCGGTGGTATCGCTATCAAAAAGGACTTCGTCAGCGTGACGCGGCGGACTATGCGGGCATCGACCGCAGTACCTACATCCATTATGAGGAGGCAGGGCGGGACTTTTATCCGAAGGAGCATATGGAGAAGCTGGCGGAGCTGTTTGAGGTACCGCTTGAGAATTTGCTGGATGACTATAACCTGTTTCTGCTGCGGGGACAGGGGGAGCAAATCAAAGCCATACGTCAGCGGCTCGGCTTGACGCAGAAGGCATATGCAGCGCAGCTTGGCGTCCCGCTGCAAAAGTTCAAGCGATGGGAACAGGGTAACGTGCAGATTTTCAAATCCACATGGGAGAAGTATTTCAAGCAGACGTGATCAGTGCAGTAAAACGGGCAGACCGGCGTTGAATGCCGGCCTGCTCGTTTGCTATGTATTATTGCTGCGCTTTCAGATGCTTCACCGCTGCGTCCACCAGTTCCAGCTTCTGCTCCGTGGAACAGGGCAGCTTCTGGATGGATTTCAGCGCCTGCTCGGACTGGAACTTTGCCAGCTCCTGCCCAAGCTCCTGCCGAGCCTGCTTTGATTTCGGAAAGATCAGAAATACTTCCATGGCTGCCCTCCTTTCCAGAGCGTTTTCTGCTTCAATCTATGCGTGTGTTCCGGCTGCTATGTAGACAAATAGAACTCGATTTCGCGGCTGCGAGGGAAATCGTATTGCCGCGCGGCTTTGGCGGTGCGGGAAGGCTTGTAATTCAAGGGCTTTTCGCCCCCAAATTGTCTACGCCCGAGCGCCGTTTGCGGGCGGATTTCGCCTTCTGCTGGCGGTGAACCTCCTTGGCGCAGGCGGGGCAGTATTTTGTCCTGCCGGAGCAGACGAGGATGCCCGTGCCGCAGACTTCGCAGCGGCGGAGTTTTTTCGGGCTGAG
>DMMB01000052.1:22837-23569 GCA_003453215.1 Oscillospiraceae bacterium
CCGGCAAAGCAGGCTGCGGGAGATGTACTGCGGGCAGACGCCGTCCAGCAGCAGGCAGTCGCCATCCAAGAAGTTGCAGCAGCGCTTTGTAAGGCCGCGCACGCTGCGAAGCTGCCCCGGCGTCAGGCGGAAGAGCGTGCCATCTGGCAGGCGCTCGATGGGGTCAAGCTTGTGCATCTTCGCCCTCCTTTGCGATGAGCTTTGCATCTGACGGATAGTTCAGCGTGATGAGGGCGGGCTTGCCCAAGCCCTGCTTTTTTCGGATAATCAAGCCGCTGTACTCCAACTCCCGGAAGATTCGCGTGGCGCTCTGACGGCTGCGGTGAAGTTTGGCTTGCGCCTGTTCCAAGGTGAAGTACAGCCGAATCGTGCCGTCCGGCTCGACGTAGCCGTTCTGCCGGGAAATGCATGCTCTGTCCAGCAGCAGCGCGTAGAGCACCTTGGCGTCGTTGCTGATGTCCCGCAGGGCTTCATCTTGGAGAAGGAACCTTGGAAGCGGCACATAGGACGCCGCCGGGCTCTGCGTCGTGAGCTTGCAAAAAGTTTTCATCTGACCTCCTGTCCCATCCATCAATCCATCCATTTTTGTGTTGATTGATTGATAGATTGATTCTCTTGTATCTTGATTTATTTCTTATTAGTTAGAAGATGAATTTCAGTCCCGATGAACGGCACGAAAACCGTCGTCCTGAAATCCGGTTGCGGTACGCTCCGGAGCGTCAGCTTGTCCAC
>DMMB01000052.1:23747-26942 GCA_003453215.1 Oscillospiraceae bacterium
GGAGCGTCAGCTTGTCCACCGTCTGGAAAACCCACATATGGAAAATCCCGTTGTGGTCAAAGCTCATTTGTTATTCAATCAAATGGATAAACAACCTGTGCTAGCAATTGAAGTGGACGGGACTGGCTTCCATGAAGCCGGGAGCAAACAGGCAGAGCGAGATATGAAGAAGAACTCCATTTTGGAGAAGTGCGCCGTCCCGCTGCTGCGACTGCGCACAGATGGCAGCGGGGAAAAAGAGAAAATCAGAAATGCGCTAAAGAAGGAATGATTATGCCGAAAATTATCAGGAACGCAATCAGATGCAAAAAATGTGGAGAAGTCATCGAAAGTAAAACCATTCTTTGAGACATAACGCTTCTTTTCAGCAATTCTATTATGAATGCTAGATTGTATTGGTTTCGATTATACCCCCATTATACCCTTGATTTCACGGGTATAATGGGGTATAATTCTATGCATAATAGTTTCACCGGGGAGGTGCACCATGGAGCTGTTTGAGCTTCAAGCCAAAATTGCTGATCTGGAGCAACAGATTGCGGAGCTGCCTGCAGGGTTTGTCACAAAGAAGACGATCAACGGCAATGTGTATTTCTATCACCGTTGGACGGAGAACAAAAAGCGGCGGGAGAAGTATATTTCTGCTGACGAATTGGAAAACTTCCGTGCTCAGATCGAGAGGCGGAAGGAACTGGAGCATGAGCTGAAGGCGCTGAAAAAGCAGCTGCCCAAGGCGAAATCTGCGAACCCTTCCGCGTTTACCACCAATGTCCGCACCGGCGAGGCGCTGCGTTCCTTTGCGGCGTCTGTTCGCGGCTATCGCAGGCGCGAGTGCTTCCGGCAGCTGCACGACTTTGTCTACGGTGAGCCGCAGGACAAGGTGTTCATCCTCTACGGCCTGCGCCGGACGGGGAAAACCACTATGATCCGCCAGATTTTCGCAGAGATGAGCGACACGGAGCTTACCAAGGCAGCGTTCATTCAGATCACTGCAAAAGACACGCTGGCAGACGTGAACCGCGACCTCAAGGCATTGGAAGCGCGGGGCTTTCACTATGTGTTCCTCGACGAAGTAACGCTGATGGAGGATTTCATCGAGGGCGCAGCGCTGTTTTCTGACGTGTTTGCGGCCTGCGGCATGAAGATCGTGCTCTCCGGCACGGACTCGCTGGGCTTTCTCTTTACCGAGGACGAACAGCTTTATGACCGCTGCGTTCTGCTGCACACCACCTTCATCCCCTACCGTGAGTTTGAATCTGTCCTCGGTGTTCACGGCATCGATGAGTATATCCGCTACGGCGGCACCATGAGTCTCGGCGGCGTCCACTACAACGAGACCTCTACCTTTGCCAGCAAGGAAAGCACCGACGAATATGTGGACACCGCCATCGCCCGCAATATCCAGCACTCCCTGCGCTGCTATCAGTACGAGGGACACTTCCGCCATCTGCGGGATTTATACGAGAAGGGCGAATTGACCAGCGCCATCAACCGGGTCGTGGAGGACATCAACCACCGCTTCACGCTGGAGGTGCTGTCGCAGGATTGGAAGTCCCACGATCTCGGTATTTCCGCCAGCAACCTGCGCCGGGATCGGAAGAACCCGATGGACATCCTCGACCGCATCGACCTTGCGCTTGTCACCGACAGCCTGCGGAAGCTGCTTGAGATCCGCAACAAGGCAGAGCAGACCGTAGCGCTGGACGATGTTCACGCGGCGGAGATCAAGGAGTATCTGGACTTGCTGGACTTAACGCGGGAGATCGACGTGCTGCACCTGCCGGATGTCAGCACGAAGTCCGGACGCACGGTGATCGCGCAGCCGGGTCTCCGCTATGCGCAGGCGGATGCGCTGATTCGCAGTTTGCTGTTGGATGAAACGTTCAGTGCCCTGTCTCTTGCGGAGCGCACCGCCGTGCAGCAGCGCATCCTGACCGAGATCAAAGGGCGGATGCTGGAGGATATCGTCCTGCTGGAAACCAAGCTGGCAAACCCCAAGAAGCAGGTGTTTGTCCTGCAATTCCCTGTGGGCGAATTTGACATGGTGGTGTTTGACCCGGAGGCGGGCTCCTGCCAGATTTTCGAGATCAAGCACAGCGAGGAAGCTGCGTCGCAGCAGTATCGCCATCTGATCGACGAGCAAAAATGCACCCAGACCAAGCACCGCTACGGCCTGATCACCGGGAAGTTTGTCCTCTATCGCGGGGAAAGCCAAGTGATAGACGGCATTCAGTATCAGAACGTGGAAGAATATCTGAGAAGCCTTGCATGATAAAACCGCCGCCCCAATTTTCCGTTTGGGGCGGCGGTTTTTATGATGCAGCTTGTCATATGACAAGCTGTGACGCAAAATAAACTTGACGTATGACAAGTAGCAATGCGCAAAAATCGTGCGGCGAGACTGCAAGAATGCAGTCGATGACGAAAACAATAATGTTCTAAATAGCACCCATCGCTCATTTCATCAATCATTTTCTCGATGCACATGAGCGATGCCCTCCGAACGGGCACAATCAGCGCACGAAAACCTCTGCCTATCCGCAGAAATTTTCAGATTCTTCCCTTAGGTACCTTTTCAAATGGATTCCAATCCGTTATAATATATCTATCAACCTAACGAATAACGCGAGGTGCCGCTATGAAAACGAAAGACAAGCCGCAGGCGAAGCAATATGTTATCTACTCCCGCAAGTCCAAATTCACCGGCAAGGGCGAGAGCATCGAGAACCAGATCGAGCTGTGCCGCCAGTACATCGCCGTGCACTTTGGCGAGGAAGCGGCGGAAAACGTGCTGGTCTACGAGGACGAGGGCTTTTCCAGCGGCAATCTGGAGCGCCCGCAGTTCAAGAAGATGATGAAGGACTCGCAAAAAATTGAGTTCGCGGCCATCGTGGTCTATCGCCTCGACCGTATCAGCCGCAACATCGGTGACTTTGCGAAGCTCATTGAGGACTTAGGCGACCGGCACATTGACTTCATCTCCATCCGTGAGCAGTTCGATACGTCCTCGCCCATGGGGCGCGCCATGATGTACATTGCGTCCGTGTTCTCCCAGCTGGAGCGGGAGACCATTGCCGAGCGCATCCGGGACAATATGCACGAGCTGTCCAAGACCGGGCGCTGGCTGGGCGGCACGACGCCTACCGGCTACGCCTCGGAAAGCCTGTCCAGCGTGACGGTGGACGGCAAGGTGAA
>DMMB01000052.1:27175-27321 GCA_003453215.1 Oscillospiraceae bacterium
CCCATTCCGGAGGAAATCCAGCTGGTCAAGACGATTTTCTCCGTATTCATGGAGACCGGCTCCCTCAGCAAGACCGACCAGTACCTGCTGGAGCACCGCTGTGTCACGAAGCGCGGCAAGCAGTTCACCCGCTTTGCCATCCGGGG
>DMMB01000062.1:0-409 GCA_003453215.1 Oscillospiraceae bacterium
ATGGCCGATGCCAGGCCCGCGGAGTCTTCGGCGGAAATCAGAAAGCGGGTGGAGGCGGCCCGGCTGCGGCAGCAGCGGCGTTATGCCGGCACCGGTGTTACCTGCAATGCCCGCCTGACCCCCGCGCTGCTGAAAGAATACTGCGTACTGACGCCGGAAGCGGATCGTCTGCTGGCGGCGGCTTACGAGCGCATGGGGCTTTCCGGCCGCAGTTACGATCGCCTGCTGCGGGTGGCCCGTACCATTGCTGATCTGGCAGGCAGCGAGGAAATTGGCCCCGATCACGTGGCCGAGGCGATTCAGTTCCGCAATCTGGATCGGAAATACTGGCAGGTTTCTGCCAAGGAGCTGTAAAAAAGAACGCAGACTTTCGGCAAAGCCCGCGCCGCCCGCAGGGCGCCCCGCCGCA
>DMMB01000062.1:683-7096 GCA_003453215.1 Oscillospiraceae bacterium
CGGTTTGCCCTGCGGGCGGCCGGCCCTGCGGCAGAACCCCGGATTTTGACTTGCAATTCCAGCGGCAGCGTGATAAAATGTCCGTATAAAAAACACAACTGTACGCATGGAGGAAATTGCATGGTCAATTTGCAGCACCCCACCCACCGGGAAGGCTCTCAGCTTTTGCTGGTGGATAGTTCTGTCTTGCCGGAGGTCTTTCTCCGGGTAGTGGAAGCCAAGCGAATGCTGGCGATTGGCCAGGTGCGCAGCCTTTCGGAGGCAGCCAAAGCCGCCGGCATTTCCCGCAGTGCGCTGTATAAATACAAAGACTGCGTTTTTGTGCACAATGAAGCGCTGGATGATAAGGTCATTACCCTTTCCGCCCGGCTGGAGGATCGCCCCGGTGTACTTTCCGGGCTGCTCAACAGCCTTTCGGAGCAGCAGGGCAATATCCTTACGGTTAATCAGAATATCCCGGTGGACGGAGTAGCGGCGGTTTCGGTTTCCGCTCGGCTTCCGCTGCCGATGGATATGGAGTCCCTGCGGCAGAACCTGCTGTCCCTGCCCGGCGTGACCCAGGTGGATATCCTTTCTACTCGCTAAAATCCTGCTTTTTTCTTCCCGCTCAGGCCGATGGCTTGCGCGGGATTTTTCTTTTTTTCACGCCGGGCGTCGGCCCGCGTCGCAGGCTGTCTCATACTTTGGAACGATTTACATTCTCTGGTACCGTTGGTACAATTTTATTGAGTTCAGGGGGAAAAACGCCCCCCTTGATACGCGGTGATAGACCAAAGGAAAACCAGGGAGGAACCACATGATGAAACGAGCGTTAAGCATTCTGCTGGCTCTTATGCTGTGCCTGACCATGCTGCCCACAGCAGCGCTGGCCGAGGTCCTGCAGCCGGAAAATCCAGCCACGATGGCAGAACCCCAGCCCACGGCCCCGTTGGAACCCAAGGAAGATTCCGTGGCAGAGGTACAGGCAATGATCGATGCCCTGCCGACAGAGGAAACCTTAACGGCGGAGGATTACGAAACGGTGCTGGCTGCCTATGAGGCATATGCGGCACTTTCGGAGGAGGAACAGGCCCGGGTGACCGGTGCCGAGCGCCTGGAAGAACTGCTGGCCTGGTTTAATAACCAGACTGCCCCGTATACCCTGAGCGGCAGTACCACAGAGCAGGCCGCCTCGGTCATCAAGATCACCCCCGAGGGCAGTGAGGTTAGCTACTACTATGATACCGTTGCCGCAGCGCTTCGGGATTGTCTGGATCAGCTGGGGGTAACGGAGCACTTTACCATGACCCTGCTGAAGGATGCCACCGTAGAGCCGGAAGCGGGCTTTGGCTATGTTTATCTGTCCGGGTTGGCGGTTTTTGATCTGGGGGGCCACACCCTCACTTCCACCGGCATGGTCATCATCCAGGGCGCCAATCAGACGGAACTCACCATCAAAAACGGTACGGTGCAAACCACTTCTGCCGAAGCGCAGGAGCTGATACACCAAAATGATAAATGCGAACTCTACCTGGAAGATGTTACGCTGGTGGGCCCGGTGAGTGACGGCCAGCGCCGGCCGGCGCTTTATGCCCCTTATCATGCCATCATCCGGGGCAATTCCACCTTCATTGGTGGTGTCAATCTGGAAACCGGCAAAGGATATTACGAACTGTACAGCGGAACCTTTACCACCGGGGCCGCCGCGGGGGTGACGCCCAACAGCTACAGCATTTTTACCCAGGATGGAACGAATGTCTCGATTTTAAATCTGCTCAAAGGGAGCACCGTTTTTGCCAACAGCGCCGGGGATGTCATTAATGCGGCAGAAAAATGCACCTGGATTACGGTAAGTAAGAATTACCAGGGGTATGCGCTGACCGAAGATGTTACCATTGTGGCGCACGTCTCGCATACCTACGATCCGGCCACCGGCCAGTGCCCTTGCGGAGAGACCTGTTCCCACAGTGCCGTCGATATGGAAACCGGCAAGTGCCAGGCCTGCCAAAAGCGGATCTATGAAGCAAAGATCGGGGATAGCGGCTACGCAACCCTGGAAGCGGCCATGGCCGCGGCGGGCAGCGATGCCACCATTACACTGCTGGCTGATATCAATCGCTCAGGGACCAATATCACCGTAGAAAGCGGCAGCTTCCTGCTGAATTTAAACGGAAAGAATGTAATATTGCTGCCCGTCGGCAAAGAATTTATCATCCAGAAGAATGCCGCCGTTACCATTGTGGGTAAGGGGAGCACAGTGGGCGCTTCGGTTAATGTCTATGGCATGCTGACCGTGAAGAGCGGCAGCTTTACCAGAGAAGTGACCATCCAGCAGGGCGGCGCCGCGGAACTTTCCGGCGGATATTTCAAAAAGATCAGCGTCCCGGCAGGTCGGCAGTGCCGCGAACTGCTGGCGGCGGGGTATGCGCTAAAGGATAGCTCCGTTGGCAATGGGCCGATCTTGCCCGGCACAGCGGAATCCCTTTCTGATGTAAGCGTCGTTTCGCATACCAGGCACACCTACGATCCGGCCACCGGCCAGTGCCTCTGTGGGGAACCATGCCCGCACGAAACGCTTTATACCGATAACGATGGGCACACCGAGGGCGCCTGCACCATCTGCGGCAAGCAGGCAGCGATTGCCAAAATAGGCACCACGTATTACCGCGATATAGCGGCACTGAACGAAGCGGCCAAGGGCGTGACGGGCCATCCCACCCTTACCATTCTGTGCGATATTACCGGGAACCTGAAGCTGGTAAAAAGCGAACTGACCCTGGAGGCCGGCAGCCATACCATCAATGGTGCGCTGCAGGTGAACAACTCCACCGTCACCATCCAGGGCGGCACCTATGCCAAAAATGCCATTTTTGCCAATTCCGTTGTGACATTGGAAGGCGGCGACTATGCCGGTGCAGTGAATATCAGCGGCAGCGCCAGCAATATGACAATGAAAGGAAGTACCTTCCAGGGTACCGTAGCCATGCGTGGACAGGTGACAGTCACCGAGAATGCCGTTTTTAACAACACTGTTTCCATTAGTACAGGGACAGCAACGGTAGAGAATGCCTCCTTTACCAAAGCTGTCACCGTCAATGCGGACGGCAATTTGGTGGTAAAGGGCGGCACTCTCACATCGGCAACCGTCAAGGCGAATGGCAGCGCCCACTTCCAGGGCGGCAGCATAAGCGGCACCCTGCTGGTGGAAACGGACGGGGAACTGACCGCATCGGCTGGCAGCTTTGGCACCGTTGCGTTCCAGACGGGCGGCAAAGGCGTACTTTCCGGCGGCTACTACAGTAAAATAACCGGCTGGAACTCCACCCTGGTGGAAAACTTTTTGGCAGAGGGCTATGCCTACAAGCGGGCGAATACCTGGCCGGCTTATGCCGGGCTAAAGGAAATCCGCGATGTTTCCGTCGCCTATGTCCCGCTGCAGAGTATTGCGCTGCGCCTTACCGCCGGAGAGGTCGATCTTACCTACGGCTACCAGGCCGGTGAGGCCCCGCAGGCGGCGGCCAGTGTGGTGCAGAATGGAACCGCATCGGTGACGTACCTTTGGGAATTGACCGATGAAAATAACACCAAGACGACGCTTTCTTCCACCACCGGCACCGGTACGCTCCCGGTAGGGCTGGCAGCAGGAAGCTATCAGTTAACCTGTACCGCAACCTGTGAGGGCTATTCCCTGTGCAGCGCTCCCATCACCATTACGGTAGCTAAGGCAGCGCCTGCCCTTACGCGGCAGCCGGCCGGAAGGGAAGATCTGGTCTATTGCTTTACCGAGCAGACCCTTATCACCGCAGGAACAGTTACCGGCGGTGAATGGCAGTACAGTCTGAATCGGGAGGAAGGCTACTCCACTGCGCTGCCCACCGGCACCGATGCCGGGCAGTATACAGTGTGGTATAAGGTGGTGGGTGATGCCAACCATCTGGATACCGAACCGGTCAGCCTGCAGGTCGTCATTGCGCCCATGGTTGTTACAGCACCCCGCATTTTGTTCGGCAGCAGCTGCACCTACAATGGCCAGCCGCAGCGGCCCGCCGTCACCCTGATGGCCGATGCCACCCATGAAATCCCAGCCGAAGAGTACACCGTAGAATACGGCAGCAATATCAATGCCTGTGTCAATACAGCGACCGTCACAATAAAAGATCGGGAAAACGGCAACTTTACCGTCAGCGGCAGCGGCTCGTTCTCCATCGAAAAGGCGGCAGCCCCCACACTGGCACCGCTCTCCCTCACCCAAAAGTATACAGATAGCACTCAGCACACCGTTCCCCGCGATTATGCGGCGCTGATGCCGCAGGATGCCGGCCGGATATTCTATTTGGGCGGCAATTATATGGTTCCCTCAGGCGTTACACTCCCCGGCTGGAGTGTGAATGCCGGTGATGGCACTGTGACCTACCGGCTGGAAGGCGCCACAGCGGAAATGGTGGGGCAAACCATCACCATTCCGGTTATCATTGTTTCGCAGAATTATAAAGACGCGACCGCCCAGCTGGTGATTACCCTTCTTGATAAAGATACCCCGGAGCTTTCGGCCGAAGGAATTGAGATGATCTATACCGGCAGCGCGGTTCCGCTGGAACGCCTGACGGAAACCGCCGCCGCCCGGTGGGATGGAAATGAAATTGACGGCCATTGGCGCTGGAAGAACGGATCCCCCACCAATGTAAACGAAAGCGGCGATTACTACGCAGTTTTTGAACCAGAAGATACGGTCAACTTCCATTCGGCCGAAATAAAGGTATCCATCACCATCTTGCCCCGCGATATAGCGGAGGCCCGTATTGTGCTGGGGGTCGCCCTTACCTATACCGGCCGCCAGCAAAGACAGGAAATCACTTCGGTCACGCTGCCCGGCTACCGGGAGGTAACGTACCGCGTTGAGGGGGATACCGCAGCCGATGCGGGCAATTACGAACTGGTTGTCTCCGGCACCGATAACTTTACCGGCAGCGTCCGGGTGGGGTATACCGTGGCCCGGGCGACGCTGGAAAATGTTTCGGTACGCCAAAGCGGTACGCTGACCTATAATGGTTCGGCTCAGCAGGCGGCCGTGACCGCAGATGCCCATGCCGCAGGTGCCCAGGAGGTGACATTCACCTACAGTACCGAAGAAAACGGCCCCTATGGCGAAATGCCTGCCTTTACGGGGGCGGGCCGCTATACCGTCTATTATCGGGCGGAGGCCGCCAACCATCAGCCGGCAACCGGCCACTTTACTATTACCATCGATCGGCTGGATCTTTCGGAGGCAGCGATCGTATGGGGACCGATGCCTGTTTATACCGGCAGCGCCCAGAATGTCCCGATTACCGCCATCAAAGCAGGCGGGCTGACTTTGGGGGCAGGGGATTACACCGTCGTTTCCGGCGGCAGCGGCACAGCCGCTGGGGATTACCGCCTGAAGATTGCCGGCGCCGGCAACTTTACCGGTACCAAGGAAATGGCTTGGAAGATTGAAAAGGCTGCCCAGAACCTGAGTGCCCCGACAGTGCATGGCACCTATGGCGGCCGGGACCGCATTGCGCTGGAGCGCGCCATCGGCACCGTAACGCACACCATCACCGCTGGCGAGGGCGTTATCGCCCTGGATGAGCAGAATACCATCACGTTCCTGCGCGCCGGCAGCGCCAGTATTCTGGTAAAGGCGGATGGCGATGAAAACCACCAGGCAGCTGAAATAACGGTTGCCGTTCAGGTGGAAAAGGCGGTTGCCGTCATCAAGGCACAGGATAAAAAGATTTATGTGGGCAGTGCGGCCCCGGATCTTACCCAGGCGATCCCCGGAACGGATTATATCATCGATGGCCTTGTGACAGGGGATATTTTGGAATGGCTGGATATTGGGATTGAACTTACCTATCCCGTGACACCGGATACCACAAAACCCGGTCAGTTTGCCATTCGCCCCACCGTTTTGGGACACAATGCCTGCTATGAATTTGTGTGCGAAGATGGCACCTTAACAGTGGCTCGGTATCCCGTTCCGGCCTATACCTGGTACACCATCCGCACCATAACCGGCGCCCATGGCACCATTTCGCCTTCCGGCTGGGTCAGTGTCCGGGAAGGCTGGGATCAAACTTTCACCATTACCCCCGATGAGGGTTATACCGTCGCTGCCGTCCAGGTCGATGGCAAATACGTCGGCATCGGCCAGAAATACACCTTCCGTCAGGTCAGCGAGGATCACACCATCGAAGTGACTTTCCGCAAGGGAACCAACAATCCCGGTACGGGTGCAGCGGAAAGCGAAACGGTGGGCCGCGGTACCGGTGCCCTCATCAGTGTCTCGCTGCAGTGGGTAGCAGCGGATTAAAAGCCTTATCCACTCCTTTTTGATTTGCCACAGCAGACCGGCAGCGCTGTCCTCTCCTTGGTGGGGGGATGGCGCTGTTGGCTTTTCCAGGCCCGGCAGG
>DMMB01000062.1:7363-7932 GCA_003453215.1 Oscillospiraceae bacterium
TTCAGCCGTCCTGCGGACGTCTTACCCTGCGGGCCGTAAGCGCAGTCCCGGGGCTTTTATACCGTCCTTCTCTCCATACGGCATATTTTTTCCCGGTGACCAGGACTATCCCGCCGCTGCCGCGGGTACACTGTATTATAGGGAAGGGGGGAGTGCCATGTCGCCGGCTCGGCGTGCCTTTTTGCAGAATGTTGCCTTTTGGGGCGTGCTGATCGGGTTAAGCTACCTGGGGCTGCGCTATGCATTGCCCTGCTTTTTGCCGCTGGTGTTGGGCGCAGTGCTGGGGTCGGCCCTGCACCCCGCCGCCGCCGGGTTGTGTCAGCGCACCGGCTGGCGATACCGCCCCTGTGCAGTTTTGGTGGCGGTTGCCGCGCTTACTGGATTGGGCCTTCTGCTGTGGGGCATTGGCGGGCTGGTGATACGGCAGGGCAGCGCCCTGCTGCCGCAGATTCCCGCATTTTATCGGCAAACACTGCTCCCCCTGCTGGAACAGCTGCAGCAAACCTGGCAAAGCTTCCAGCAGGGGCGGGCAGGCGGCTGGGGGGCTTCGCTGGAAGAACTGCTGCAGA
>DMMB01000062.1:8122-9295 GCA_003453215.1 Oscillospiraceae bacterium
TCGCTGGAAGAACTGCTGCAGAACACAGTGACTTCGCTTTCCCGCCGGGTGGTGGGGTGGCTGGGCGGATTGGCTTCCTCCTTGCCGTCTATTATATTTACCCTTACATTTACGGTACTTTCCACCATCTTCTTTTTGCAGGATTACGCCGGCATTACCGGTTTTGTGGTGCGTTCGTTGCCCGGCCGGCTGCTGCGTCCCATCGTGGAATCCAAGCGGTACCTGTTGGGCGCAGTGCAAAAGGTGCTGTTTGCTTACTTTTGCATTATGCTTATTACTTTTGGAGAAATTGCCCTGGGGCTGTGGCTGCTGCGGGTGCCGTATTTTGCCGCCATCGCTTTTGCCATTGCCCTTTTGGATATCCTCCCGTTTATCGGCAGCGGCTTGTTTTTAATCCCCTGGGGACTCTATCACCTGCTCATCAGCCGCCAGCTGGCGTTGGGGGCAGGGCTGCTGCTTTTATATGCGGTGGTTACGGTGGTGCGAATGTGGATCGAACCCAAAATTGTAGGCGGCCGGATTGGCCTGCATCCCCTGGCCACCTTGACGGCGATGTATGCCGGCCTAAAACTTTTTGGCTTTTGGGGGCTGCTGCTGGCCCCTCTGGGAACAACTCTGCTGCTGCATCTGCGGCAGGGCGGCTATCTGCGGGGAGAGGGCTAAATCCGTTCTTTCAAGGGGAGCTTCGTGCAGGGAATTCGCTTGGAGCGCCCCGCAGACCGCCTCCGGCGGCCTGACGAGGGCCGCTTTGCGGCCCCCTGTTTCCGCAGTGGGACACCGCGGGGCGGGGCGCCCCATTAGGCCCATGCCCGCAGAGGAAAAAGGGGTAGGGACAGGGATAAGCCCCCGCGCATAGGGTAGAGAGCAGAGGCTCAGCCTCTGGAACCTATCTGACCCGGAAAGGGGCGACCCTATGTATCTCCTTGTCTATAAATTCGGCGGCTCCTCGGTCGCCGATGCCGCCGGATTGCAGTGCGCTGCCGGCCAGTTGGCTGCGTCCGCTGCATCCGGTTACCATATTATTGCGGTGGTCTCCGCACAGGGAAAAACCACCGATCGTCTGCTGAAAAGCACCGCGGAGCTGACAGCCCATCCTTCCTGCCGGGAAACCGATCAGCTCCTTGCCACCGGCGAGCAGGCTTCCGCCGCCCTGCTGGCCATGGCGCTGCAGGA
>DMMB01000062.1:9475-9992 GCA_003453215.1 Oscillospiraceae bacterium
GCTGGCCATGGCGCTGCAGGAAAAAGGACTTCTCGCCGTTTCCCTTACCGGCTGGCAGGCCGGGCTGCACACCGATGGCAACCACGCGGCAGCCGAGATCACGGCCTTGCACCGCCGCCGTATTCTGCGGGAGCTGGAAAGCGGCCAGATCGTTGTTGTAGCCGGTTTCCAGGGCGTCGATCGCGTGGGGGACCTTACTACCCTGGGTCGCGGCGGCAGCGATACCACTGCCGCTGCTCTGGCCGCCGCGTTTGATGCCTGCGGCTGCCGCATCTGCACCGATGTGGATGGCGTCTATGAGCAGGATCCCCGTGAATTTCCCCATAGCCGCCGCTACGATTTCATCCCCTACGATGAGATGTTGGCAATGGCCGAAAGCGGCGCGAAAGTGCTGCACCCCCGCTGTGTTTCGCTGGCCCGGAAGTACCAGGTGCCGCTGACGGTGCTGCGTACCGGCGCCGAAAGTCCCAGCACTGTGGTAGGCCAGCCGGAGCGTCTGCATCATTCGCTGGCCGCC